>JANQGV010000043.1 GCA_028282925.1 Thermodesulfobacteriota bacterium | reverse complement strand
AACTATTGCCGGCCCGAAGTTCACAGCGGCACCTCCATCTATATTTCCGGCAGCCGCCACCCCGTTGTCGAACATACCCTGGACGGTGATGCCTTTATCGACAACGACGTGATGCTGGACACCGATGAAAATCAGCTGCTCCTCATCACCGGTCCCAACATGGCCGGCAAATCAACCTTTATCCGCCAAGTTGCCTTGAATGTGCTCATGGCCCAGGCAGGGTCTTTTGTTCCGGCGCGCATGGCAAAAATCGGTGTAGTCGACCGGGTTTTTTCCCGCATCGGCGCTTCCGACAACCTCGCCCGGGGCGAGAGTACCTTTATGGTTGAGATGATTGAAACCGCAAACATCCTGCACAATGCAACTCCTCACAGCCTGCTTGTGTTTGATGAAATCGGGAGGGGAACCTCGACCTTCGACGGCGTCAGCATTGCCTGGTCGGTTTGCGAGCACCTCAACCGGGAGGCTTTCCGGCCCAAATGCCTGTTTGCTACCCATTACCACGAATTGACCGAGCTGTCGGACCACCGCCGCGGAATAAAAAACTTTAATGTTACCGTAAAAGAAATTGAAGACGACATACTCTTCCTGAGAAAGGTCGTTCCCGGTGGGGCCGACCGCAGCTACGGTATTCATGTCGGCAAGCTTGCCGGATTGCCCCAGGAGATCATCGACCGGGCTGGTGAGATTTTAATGTGTCTCGAAGAGGAAAAAATCAGTGAAGAATCGATTGTTGAAATCCTGAAAAAGAAAAAAGGTTCATCATCCATATATGACCTGCCCCTTTTTAAACAATTAAAAGCTCCCGCTGCAAACCATACCGATACAGCCGAACTCCTTCAAAAAGCAATTGAGTCACACCCGGTATTCAGCGAAATTCTGGCGAGCGATGTAAATAACGTTACTCCCATGCAGGCCCTACTGAAAATTACCGAATGGCAAAAAAAACTGAAAGATCATGGCGGCGGCACTCCGTCAAGCGATAACGGATAACGCACCACAAAAAAAGGGCTGCCCGGCAGCCCTTTTTTTACATCCTTTTTCGAATACTGTCTTTCAGAAATCAATCCCTTCAAAATCGTCGCCACCTTCGTCGGCCGACGTTATTTGGCGATGCTGAGGCGCCGTTTCTACAGAAGAGGTCGTCTGGTGGTGTGCGCTTTGTGACTGGCGAAAGGTCTCTTCCATATCACGCTTTCCGGCCGTTTCTCCGTTGGCAAAAATAACCAGTTCCGTTACCACCGCCTTCATTGAAGCTGCCTGGGCCGAAAGCTCTTCACTTGATGATGAGGTTTCCTGGGCGCTGGCCGAATTCTGCTGCACAATCTGGTCCATTGAGGAAACCGCTCGGTTGATCTGATCGATGCCCTGGGCCTGCTCCTTGCTGGCTGCTGCTATTTCACTCACCAGTCCCACGGCTTTTTCAACCTTTTCAAGAATAACCTTCAGCACTTTATTGGCATCGGAAGCCTGTTCGCTGCCGTCCTTGGTTCTGGTCCGGCTCTCAGTTATTAATGTGCTGGTTACCCGAGCCTGTTCCGAAGCGCGTTGAGCCAGGTTGCGGACTTCTTCCGCAACTACCGCGAAACCCTTCCCTGCTTCACCGGCCCGCGCGGCTTCAACTGCAGCGTTCAACGCCAGAAGGTTGGTCTGAAAAGCGATTTCTTCAATACCCTTGGCCACTTTTGCGACTTCTTCGCTGCTTTCATTGATGCCCGACATAACATCTACCAGCCGGTCCATAGCCTTGGAGCCGTCCTCGGCAGCAAGTCTCGCTTCATTTGAAAGATTGTTGGCCTGCTGGGCATTGTCCGAATTATGGTTCGCCATTGAAGCCAGTTCTTCAAGGGAAGCAGAGGTCTCTTCAATTGAAGACGCCTGGGATGAAGCCCCCTGGGCAAGGGTCTGGCTTGCTCCGGCCAGGCCGCTGGAAGCACCGTCTACTTCTACGGCGCTCACCTTCAGTTTGTCCACTATAATATTAAGATTATGTCTGAGGTAGTTGGTAAACAGGATAACAGCCACCAAAACAATCAATACACCGATAATTGTTATCCATTGGGCCCAGGTACGCAGTGATGCAACCGCCTGCATTGCTTCATCATAATCGATTTTAGCGGCAATACACCAGGAAACTTCTGCCAGGCCGACCGGCATGGAAGTAACGATCACCTTATTGCCCTGTTCGTCTTCATGCACACCCTGCGCAACTCCCTTGTCGAAAAGGCTTTCCTTGAGATACTGGTAGGTTACCTTTTCACCGACAACATGTTTTTCCGTACCCTTTTCCGATTTCAATTCAATATCGGATCTGAATTCAATGGTATTGTTTGCGGCCTTTCCCAGCAGATAAAACAATCCTGTTTTACCCATGCCGGTCCGTTCAATCATGATTTTATTAAAAAAGGAAGCGCCTACTTTCAGCACAACAACCGCCATAATGGAATCGTCGCCGTCCTGGGAAATAACCGGCGCGGCCAAAAAGCTTACCGGCTTGCCGTCCGGCTCATAATACATAAAATCCTGAGACACTGGCTTTTTTGTCTTTAAAACCTTGCTCCAGATACGTTCCAGAGGTGAATCTTTCAGGGGGCCGGTCCTCAGGTTTGTGCCCATATCCTTTAGTCTGGTCAGGGTAAAGGGAACCTGCCCGTGTTCATTGATCAGTATCAGGTCGTCATACCCATATGTCTCGGTAAATTCTTTCGGGTACACTGCAACATGCTGGTATATCGACGTATCGAATTCCTGTGACAGCGGATAGGGCCCGTCCGTCGACGCGGATTCATCCTGATCATAAATAGTATCTGCATACTCACTCAACATATAGATAGAGCCGATCAACTGCTGGGAGCCGGCAACACCTTTGACATCGGAATCAAATTTGCCGAACAGTTCTTTGATCTGATTCTTTTTGATGGCTTGAACGGCCAGAAGCTTTCCATAGGTTGCCTCTTTGAGCGCATTTGTCGATTTCAAAGATGTCACTACAGAAATAACAATAAGGGGAATCGTAGCAACAAGTAAAAAACAGGTTATCAGTTCTACTTGTAAAGAAAACCGTGAAATCGTTTTGACCATTTTTTGCATGAGTTTAAAATCCTATGTATAATTAATTATCTTATATGTCTTTATACGTGATTTCCTTGATTGAAACGTAAGAAATACGACCCTCCGATCATAGCTTCGGCACAATACTGCTTAAAGTTTAATAAAAAACACCTATTATTTATAAGTAATTACTAAGAACTTTATGAAACCCTTCTTTTTACACGTCATTATATTTCCTGATTTTCTTTTTTTCCGAACTTTTATCTTTAAAAACGCGTATCCAACGTGAAGAAAGAAACATCTGGAGCCCAACAAGTACCTTAAAAAGTGTGAGTGCGGATGAAGGATTCGCAGCCTGCGCCTGCGGCCGGATGACGGTTTCTAAAGAAGCCGCCTTTCCGGGTGCTTTTCTTTCATTGACATTTATCCTCATTTACTGTTTTTATACACTCCATAACAACAAACAAAGGAGCACGGCCCATGATGAAGGACTTTACCGAAGTTCGGATGCTGGACAACTTTTATCAGACATCAAGCTTTTTTCCCATGCCGGTAGTACTGATAAGTACCCTAGCCGATTCGGGCCGGACAAACCTCGGACCATATTCGCTCTGTTTCCCCCATAATGTTACCGGGGGCGATTATGCTATGATGCTGGTGACACGGGGTTCAAGTAACACATCACAAAACATTATCCGAACCGGGCTCTGCGCCATTAATTTTATTCCGGACAAAAAAAAATATATGAAAGCCTGCGTCGCCCTGGGCTATCCCGGCGAGACAACGGAAGAAAAGATGAAAAACTCAATTTTTACCCTTGCGCCCTCAACCCGTTCAAGCAACGGTGAACAACGCTACCCGGAACTGGTAAACGAGGCGGTACAAATTTTTGAATGCACCTGGGATAAAAGTTTTCCCCATGAGCACAGTGATGTTGAATATCATTTTCTTTTGCGGGTTGATAAAATCATTATGCGCAAAAAATGGTATGACTGTTTGTTGAAAGGAAAAGGGTTTCCCCGGCTGCCCGTTGATTTCGGTTTCAGGGACAACGTACGCTTCTGGTTTTCGAAGCACTCCCGTCCTTACCGGGTCCCCATTCCACAGGAAAAGGGAAACTCTTTCGAAATGGTGAAGTATGCCTGCACCCGGTTCGACCCGGAAATCTCCTGGGAAGACGAGGCCATCAATAAGATTCTCAAAGTTCCCAATATCTTTTTAAAGAAAGTCATTGCCGGAGTTGTCGCCGAAGCCAGGAAAGAGGGCCTTACCGTAATTACCTCTGAGTATATGGATAAAATCCGCAACAAGCGTTCCGGTAAATAGTACATTAAAAAAGAAGCCGGCCCCGAAGGGGGCCGGCTATGCGGGTTCCTACCCCATGGTGGGGGAGGAGGGGGAAACCGTGAGGCGCCGTCAGGACACCTCTTTATGTATTCAAAAAATTATAGTAAATCCCTTTTTCCTTAGAGCCTGCAGATTCAAGCCGTGCGCTGTCGTGAGGAGTGAGGCGCGATAGTCTCAAATCAAGCGAGGATTCGTAGCGAGGGTGTCGAAATGCCCGGAGATACAGGCTGTACACACTGGAAGCCGAAGAATCGTACTCAATTGTACGTTGATGAGGCTGAAGGGAGTACAGGCTGGAGATTCGGGTATTTCGGCAGCCGCAGTAGAATTCTTCGTTTGTTTTGGGACTAACAGTACGTCGCAACGACAAAGGGTGAGTGCAACACCGTAGATGGATGTTCTCCATTAGTCTCATGCTAGAATTCGTAGCGAATACGAAGTATAATACTGTCCTTATGGTCCATATAGTGTGAAAGCCGGTTATACTGCTCATAGCGGTGTTTGGCACCGCCATACAGTTTGGCGCCGACATCAATCCGCAGCCCCCCGTTAAGAACGCACTGGGGAAAGCAGTAGGTGACACAGGGCACCGCCATCCATTTACCGGCCCTGAAATAGTAGTTTCCGGTAAAAACAAAAATCCAGGCCGTGTTGAACATTTCAGCCTTGATGAACGTGCTTATCGAATCGGTAACCGAGTCGTTCCAGGTATGGAAGCGGTCAAAGGTTACCAGGTCGCGATCATGGTTGAAAATCTTTTCCCAGAAATAGGTCAGTGAAAAATCCATCTGCCGGCCGGTACACACATAGCGGGTAAACCACGGTATGTCCAGTTTCCAGTTGGCCTGAATGGCTATGCCCAGCACATCCCGGCGTACTTCGTCGTAGGGAGAAAAGTACGAACCCTTCTCGCCTTTCTGCATGGGACTGCCGATTTCATAAAACCACTCAAGTCGCCACACCGAGTTCCACAGCGGTTCAAAAAAGGTCTGGGCCGTTCCGCCGATTGTCTGGAACCGTTTGTATTCATAAATCTCCTGCCGGGGCTGGGGCCCCGGATTGAGATACTGCCCGGTAATCGACGACCTGATACCGGCCATGACATACTGCAGTGCATGCCGTCCGGCCCGGCCCGGGTGCGCCACATGGGCTCCGTCATCGAGGGCGTTCCAGTAAATAAAGGTCCAGTCAATGTCCCACGTGTACCCCCGGATTCTGAAACCGAATTCATAATTCTTCTTCAAGTTCCATGTGGGTTGGTCCTGGATCTGTTTTTCCTGCAGCCAGGTCCACATGCCCGGTTCGTTAAACGGATTGAAGGTACTGTACTTAAAATGTTCGCCGCCCCAGTGCGTACCGGTATACGGATTCATAAGGGCCTTGTAGTCGCCCGGGTTAAAAATCAGCTCAATCAGCAGGTTGCCCGGCAGCTGGGTCTGGTAAAAGGCCCTGATCATCCACAGGCCACGCTTGATTTCTTCCCAGTTGTCGACCCCGGGAACGCCCCAGCGCAGGTCCAGGGGGTTCACCACATCTGCAACCCGGTTGATGTCAAGCTGTCCCCAGATAACAATCTGCTTGCCCAGGCGTATCTGCAGTGGGCCTTTTTGAATGTCGACATAGGCTTCGGATATAACATCTTCCATATGCCTCGGGCTGATATACTCTTTTCGGTGCTCATGCCACAGCGACCGCCGCAACTCATCGTCAAGCCGGGGAGCTGCTTCATACCAGTATTTGAACCCGCCGAAAAGCCTGATGGTAAGATCGTCTTGTTCCTTTACAGTATAGAGTACCTCGAGCAGGGCCGAGTTATTTGAAAAATCCACCCGGGAATCGTGGTTCGATCCCCCGTACTTCTTGTCGAACTCCCGATCGTACACTGATGTACGAACATAGGTGGTATTTTTAAGATACCCGCTGAGAATAAGCCTGCCGTCCATGAGCTCCACAGCTGCAATGGCAGGATCATGCACTACTGCAATACTCAGCAGCAGACCAACAATCGTTGCAATCAATCTATTTTTCACGTCCTCCACTCCTTTTTTGAAACAGTACTGCACACAAAGAAATGCATACAGGCGGGTATGCGACCCTTTTTCGTCGGTACCAGGCCGAACATTCATGTAAAACTCCAGTATGCCTGCTACACCATTACAAGATGAATGCCAAAACCTCTGCGCGTAAAATATAAAGCAATAATGGGTGGTTAAAAAAAGCGTGGGCTTAAAATGGGGTTTTTTGAATGATTTTTTCTCAATTAGTGAGAAAAGTTTGGCGCGCTAACATTACAAGCATTTGATATAGCTTATCTTTTTATTAATTATCAAAAACAGAGATTTTTTCTCATAAAATGAGAAAAAATCTCTGTTTAAAAAGTGTTTCTACTCTTTCAACGGGTTGTTGCCTCAATAACGCACAACGGGTGGAAATGCATAGGCTTCAATAAATTCCATGGGCACACCGTTTTCTTTCGCAATTTTAATACCGTAGTCATCCCTGATTATCCATTCCACCAACCGGGCCCGGTTTCGGTTGGCAAGCGATACATAATGATCTCCTGCAGACTCATCTTTTCGGCGCTCGACAATATCTTCATAGGCTCCAAGCATGGCCCGTATGATCTCCTCGCAGAAAGGCACATCGTTTTCCTGAAAAAAATACAGGAACCCGGCTTCCGCGGCAATGCCTCCCAGCAGGTTCTGCCCGGCTGCAAAACCGTTCATCTCATTAAAGTCATGGCCATACCGGTCGCAGACCGATTTAACCGTACCTGAAAACAGCTCCCGGTCCTCTTGCTGCAGCTCACCGGCCTGCTCAATTAAATCGGCATAAAAAACCAGGGTCCGCCCGATTTCTTCCTTTTCATTCATGTTGGTCATAATGATAAAGCCGGGCACCCGGTGGTTTGCGGGATAGGCAATGGTTTCCATGAAACTGAGGCTGGCGGCAACCCCCTCAATGGTGCCGCCTGCTATATGCATGCGTGAAAAGCCGGCTTTCTCAAAAACGCTGCCCCGGCTGCAAAAGACCTTCGACGACCACGTGTCTCCCTGCCATTCTTGTTCCGGCTGCATCGAATCCGGGCCGTTGAATCCGGCATAGAAATCCTTCAGCATCTGTACATACTCATCTTTGGGGTAGGGAAAGTCTTTTGTAATTTTCATCAGGATCCTCTCTGTCAGGCCGAAAAAATTTATCGGTCATAAAACAGGTTAAGCGCCCACCTTCTGCCGCCTTCTTTCCCAAAGCAGAGATACGCATTCTTCATGGCCGGGTCATGATTAATCATAACATCAACATATGTTTCAAAATCCTTCCGGGCCGTTTCACGCCGGTCTTCGGCTACCGGCTGTGCCGGTGATACCAGGGAACTATACGCATCAAGGTATTCGCGGTACATATCCAGCCCCCGGTCAGCCTGCTCGTTCACCAGGGTCACGTAGCACGATGCCGGTGAAAACAGTTCTGCTATTTTCCCTTTTGGTATGCGGGGGTTGACCAGCAGTTCCGGGTAACGGCTTCGGATGGCCCGCAGCCCTTCAAAAAAAACAGCGTTATCATGACTGCCGCCCACAAAGGCCTGCTGTACATCAACCAGAAAAACTATTTTCTTACCCAGGAAAAAAGCTTCCGTGGTAAAAATAGGCAAATGATACTCAGGCCGGGGGCACAAAAAAATCGAACAGCCGCCCCGCCCGAGAAAAGACGACTTCATAATCAAGGCCCGCAGAAAAAGATCGGAGCAATACGCATGCCCGTCAAAACGCAGCATCCCCAACATCCTGATCGGGCGCAAGGGAAACGGGCGCTTGAGCCGGGCCGGCTGCAAAGAGAAGTGCTCCTTGAGGATATCGTGGGTAATGGTTCCGATGTCGGTCAAAGAATCCATAATGCTGTGTCTCTCTCCTTCCTCTTTATGTCTCCAGGTGCCGCATTACCATTTTTTTAATCGTTCCTTCAATGTCCTTCAGGGTAAAGGCTTCGCGGTCGGCCATCCACTGGTGCATTATCCCCTCCATAACCGCGATGATGACCGCGGAAACCTGGTTTGCCTGCACCCGGCGAAACGTTCCATCGTTAATACCCTCCTTTATAATCAGGCCCAGGCCGATCCTGAATTCGCGATACAGTTTCGAAAACTGTGCGTTATAAAACGCTTGAGCCTCTCCTTTCAGGTTCTGGGCCTTTAAGTCTATCAGTATGTTGTAAATAGTCTCCATTTTACCGAACGCCTCGAAGGTTGCCGTGATAAGCCCCTCCAGTCTTTTTTTCGGGGATGGCCCGCCGGGAAATTCCTGTGAAAGCATGCGCAGATGGTCGTCAACCATATACGCAAACAGGTCCATGAACAGGGCCTCTTTGTTTTTAAAGTATTCGTAGACCGTCCCCTTACCGATCCCGGCTTTATCGGCAATAACCGCCATTTTGGTTTTGTGAAATCCTTTTTCGGCAAAGACCGCTACAGCCGCCTCGAGTATGGCCCGTTTTTTTTCTTCTTTATCGACAATTTTAGGTGACATAATGCTGGCTGCTTTTTAATAAAACATTTTACTTTCCGTTGACAATACGTCCGGCACAGCGTTTCCCGGTATAGGCAGCGCGAATTACTTCATTCATAACCGCTATAACCTTGTCCCGCTCCCGGTGTTTGACGTGGTCCCAGTCTCCATCCTGGTGCTGAAACGGCGCAGGCACCAGGATGTCGATATCATATTTTCCTTCAGGAGCCATTCCCGGGTCAACAAGATATTTACTCCAGAACATCACCGGCGGTTTTTCCGGTATGCGGCCCTGCTCTATTTCCTGCCACCAGGCCGCCTCGTTCAACTCGCACACCTTGAAATTAACCGGTGCCGGCAGGTCCGGCTTTGTAGTAAGTCCCAGGCAGATTTTAAACAAAGAGGGAGTCGGACGCAGCGAGTCGATCTTGTGCGCATACTCCGGTGAAAAATACTGGCGTCCAACCAGCCGCCCCACCGTTTCCCGGATGCCCACATCACTGATAATAGTACGGGCGCCGATTTACCGGCCTCCCGCAAGCCGCAGGCCTTTCCGTTTTCCAGTATGATGCTTTCAACCATACTGCCTGTAGCAATTTCTCCGCCGTCACGCTGCATGGCATGGGCCAGCGACTATCCAGTTTGCCGGTAAAACCAAACAGTTATAATTGACCGACTAGTCGGTCAATTATAACTGTTTTTTAGCACCTGTCAAGCATCTTTATTACCTGGGCTGGTGCTGTTTTCGCCACATCGAACGGGGCTTCAACCTGAGGTTTTATTTTTATATGCGGTTTAATATATACGCCCGGGCTAAACAATAATAGGGGCCGGGCTCTTTCCCTCAGTCTAATGGAAAAAATATCATGTAATTAAGCGAGGTGCCATGGCTAAGCAGACAATTTCAATCGACCGGCTGATAGAAATCGTACAGAAGGGCGGCATTGTTCGAACCGGCGTCGATATCTACAGCCATACCGACACCCTTCTGCTTGAAAAGAGCACTCCCGTCAGCGATGTACGGGTTCTTGAGACCATAAAAACCCAGGGTATTCTTGAACTTTCATTTAACCCTCAAGCCAAAGGCGGCATATGGAACAGGAACGGCAAACCCGTAGCTTTAAAACCACCCGCCCCACCGCCTTCCAAACCCCAGGCCACGAGCAGCACTTCCGATGTGGAGCGCAGAATACAGGAAATTAATGAACTAAGGCAGGAAGCCTCTCGAAAATATCAGGCTGCCCGGGAAAAAATAAAGGAAGTTATTGCGGAAAGGAAAAGGACCGGTGGTGAGTTTGATTACGTGCAGGTTGAAAGCACCGTAACAGAGCTGTTTGATTTTCTGACAAAAAACGAGGGCGCTTTTTCCTATCTCACCAAGGAAATTTTCACCTACGATAATTATCTCTACAACCATTCGATAAATGTCTGTACCATCGGAACTGCGGCTATGAAGGGGTTTAACGACAGATTGCTCGACGAAAACGATACCCTCTCGGTCGGGTTAAACGGCTCGGGCAGTGATATAGAGGTCGTCCCCTCCGAATGTACATTCCCCTGCTACACGCCCAAAGAGCTGCTTGACATATCGGTGGGCTTTTTTCTGCACGATGTGGGCAAAGTGCTGATACCGGATGCCATACTCAACAAAACGGGACAGCTTACCAAACTGGAATATGATATCGTGAAACCCCATCACAGTGCTCTCTACGAAGGCGAGAAGAGTTGCTACCCTGAAAAGCTCGGCCACACCAGAAACCCCGACTATGTCAAGTTCTGCAAGCTGTCGGACATCTATGATGCCATGACCGCCAAAAGCCCGTTCGGCTGCCGGTTGATGTGTATGATTTTCTGCCTCCCTATTTGAAAAAGACGGTGAAAGACGGCAAAGCCGGAAGTGAAGGATCTGCTACATATCTCTAAAAACAGGTCTCCTGCCCCCCCCCAGAAGAAAGGCTGCAAGGGTCGGATAACATCTCACGACCATCTTTACCCTTTGTTTGAGCTTATTCTCGAGCTACACCCCGGAATGCTTAACTGATATGATACCGAGGGTTATTAACAGCCGTTCCAGATTTATAATCAGCCTGACACATTCCGGGCTTCTCCGAAAATGATAACGAAGAATTAAAATGCTGTTGAGCAGATGATGATTAAGCAGATTTCTCATTGTTTTACCATTCCGGCTTTAAACGCCATTTATTACTAATAGACGAACCATTAAAACCGTTTCTTTTACATATACTTGAAACTGCATAAAACATGCCGGAGCCGGTCCTTATTAATGAAATCAAAATCAAGCAGTTAAAGAGGCTTTGCTGTTTCGTTTTTGCCCACACTGACGGATTCGGTCAAAACCGTTGAAACTTTGTGTTTTCTTGTCTGTACATGACTTTTTTCTTTTGTTTGACAGGGCATACCCTTTGTAATATGGTGTGACAGCATACTACATACTGCAAACAAAAAAGGAGGGAAAGATGAACAAGCCGACACCATGGATTGCAAATGTTCTGTGTGGTTTTTTGCTGCTGGTTTCTTCTCCAGGCAGCGCTTTTGAATATCCCATTCCCGATACCGGCCAGGAACTGTGCTACGATTGGGAAAGGATTATCTGCGATGAATGGCATACCCAGGGGTTTGACCAGATATGCGATTCAGAGCCGTACTGTCCCGAAGAGGGCCAGGATTTCTACGGGCAGGACGGCAGCTATACAATCAACCCGCCGGACCTGACAGACAATGGAGACGGCACCATAGCCGACAATATCACCGGTCTGGTCTGGGAACAGAAAAACGAAAAGAACGATACCGACCTCTACGGCTATGATGAGGCAGTTTCGTATTGCGAAACCCTCGACCTTGGTGGATACGACGACTGGCGTATGCCTTCGCGCAAAGAGTATTCAACCGTCTTAAATTTCGGCAATACCTCCCCGGCCCTCGATCCCGAGTTTTTTCCGCTCTATACCTCAACCTTTTTCAATAAGCCCTACTACTGGACCGACACCGCATATAATCCGGACCCGACCCAGGTATGGCAGGTTCGGTTATCCTTCGGACTGATGGGTCCGGTTGAAAAAGACGGCGATCCCCGCCGTGTCCGTTGTGTGCGCGGGCGCACCGAACCCCCGGTTGCCTATATCGATAACGGCGACGGCACCGTAACCGACAATGCGACCGGCCTCATGTGGGAGCAAAAAACTGCAGACGGCGGCCCTCAGGACACCGAGATTACCTATACCTGGAAGGACGCCCTAGCCTACTGCGAAAGTCTTCTGCTGGCCGGGTATAACGACTGGCGACTCCCCAACACCAAAGAGCTTGAGAGAGTCATAGATCTCGGGGCCGATGACCCGGCCATTAACACCGCCTTTTTCCCCAATACTCAAAGCGGGCAGTACTGGACCGGCACCAGCTGCAGCGGGTGCCATAAAATGAAAGCCTTTGCCGTGGACTTCACCGATGGAGAGTTGTATTACGGCAATAAGTTGCGAGACGGCGAACATGACCGGAACTATGTGCGGGCCGTCCGTAATGCCGACCCCGACGGCGACGGCGTAATCGACCCGGACGACAACTGTCCGTATGTTGCCAACCCCGGACAGGAAGACTCTGACAGCGACGGTATCGGCGATGCATGCCCTTACGACGACAATGCTACAACTACCTCGACCTCCATCGCAACAACCACCTCGACCATTCCCGAGGAGCCTTGCCCGGTTGCGGCAATCTATGGCAAGGATTCGGCCGAAGCAGAGTTGCTGCGGTCTTTCCGGGACACCGGTTTGCACAACGTGCCCGGCGGCAAAACCATCACCCGGCTCTACTACACCCTTGGGCCGGAAATGGTTCGGATAATGGAACAGCATGCCGGCGTTAAAACAGTACTCAAAACGGCACTCGACGGAACGCTGCCCCTGATAAAGGCAATGCAGCAATAAAGCACCGGGTAGACGCTATCGGCACTCCCGGTATCGATAAACTGAAAAAGGAAAGGCCGGTATGGCATAATCATACCGGCCTTTCCTTTTGTCACAATACTGCTGTATTGTCGAGACCAACGTACGAGAGGATAGAGCCCGGTAGGGGACCCGCCTCCGAAAAGCATTATACTTCGATTACATAGTTTTGATATTTGCTATAGAATCGGGTAGTCATAAGAATATTTAACAACCAAATGTTCAACTGTTTCTTTATTAATTTTGCTTTTTCGTGCTTTATAACAAAAATGTATTGTTTTCTGTTTTTAGCCGGTCTTTGTCCAAAACATTTCCCAATTGACACCCCATGCCCTTTATCCTATCTTTATCCAATCTTCTACAGGGAGTCTGCTTGCTACAGCTATGGGAAAAATAAACGTCTTATCAGAACTGGTTGCCAATAAAATTGCTGCCGGCGAAGTTGTGGAGCGCCCGGCTTCAGTTGTGAAGGAGCTCATTGAAAATGCCCTCGATGCCGGGGCAAAAACCGTTACGGTTACCGTTCGTCACGGCGGCAAAAGCCTGATCCGCGTCAGAGACGACGGACACGGCATGGAGCGGGACGATGCCCAAACCTGCCTGCTGCGCCATGCCACCAGCAAGATTACCAGCGTTGAGGATATTGAAGATATCGCCACCATGGGTTTCCGTGGTGAGGCCCTGCCCAGCATTGCCTCGGTGTCGCGCCTGACCCTTACCACCCGCCGCCCCGCAGATGATACGGCAACCGTTATAAAAGTCAGCGGAGGCACCACCGAATCCGTGACCGAAAGCGTTGCCGAACAGGGGACAACCATTGAGGTGGCCGACCTCTTCTACAACACGCCAGCCAGAAAGAAATTCCTCAAGGCCGACGCTGCGGAATACAATGCCATAGCCGAGATGTTCAACACCATAGCGCTGGCCAAAAAAGAAATATCCTTTACCCTTACCCGGAACGACACCGAAGCAGCTTCCTATCCGGTTTGCCCGACCCTGCTCGAACGTATCCGGCAGCTCTTTGACCCCGAGTTTGCCGACCGGCTGTATCCGG
>JANQGV010000240.1 GCA_028282925.1 Thermodesulfobacteriota bacterium | reverse complement strand
TCTCCATCGTCGGCTATGCCGTCACAATCCGTATCGGTAGCTCCTGTTGGAACGCTTGCCAAGGCCACCGTACAACCCGTGGGCACCGATGGCGGCAGGGAGGGCGATACGGTATAATTCATATTATTGGCGTTTATCCGTGCGTTGATAACATCATAGCCGACCGCAAAAGCCACGTCGTATTCGCCGGCATCCATGTCGATTGTCAGGCCCAGCACCGAAGCGTTATCGGCTGAAATAAGAATGGCGGTATCATCGATTGCCATTGCCGCACTGCCGTTAACTATCGGATTTGCATTCAGGGCCCGTTTTACGGTCAGGTTGGTCTGGTCGATGGTAAATCCGTCGTAGTCGCCGGTTTCAAGCTCTACTATTTTATGGATGTCACCTGAAAAGTCGGATAACGCGGTAAATGCATCAGGAATGGAGCCGTATACCGAAGCGGTCGGGCCGTTGATGGGATCGACCGTTACCGTTACCGTGTCGCCGTCAACAGCACGGCAACCGTCATCTTCCTGTTTGTTACAGTCGCTGTCGACATTATTGCACTGTTCCTGTGCACCGGGATAAGTTGTATTATCGGAATCGTCGCAGTCGCCCTTCTGGGCTACATAACCGGGATCGGCTGCGCCCAGACAAAAAGCCTTGGCAGAGCTGTTGTCTCCGAAACCGTCAGAATCAACATCTTGGTAAAAAAGGTCTACCGGAAGTCCAATCGCGGGATTATTATCATCACAGTCAACGGCAACTCCGGCATCACAGTCACCGTTAGGTATGCCGTCGGCATCATCATCATAACAGACGAAAACATTATTGCCGGTTACGGAGAAAGCGCCGCCCACGAGAGTAACATTTTGCAATAGTATGGTAAGTTTTGGTTCTCCGTCGCGAGTTAAGGAAAAGGTATCATAGGTTCCGGTCTGGACAGTCAGGGTATCCTCGGCTTCATCACTGCCCCAACCACCTTCCCAGGGCCACCCATACAGCCAGTCATCAAGCATTTCATCCAGAATACCTGAACCATTATCTGTTGCCGATACAGTAATATCCTCAGCATAGGCAGGTAGAAAGCTAAGTAACAATACCAGACAAACAGCACTAACGATAAACAGCTTTTTGCGTGTCATAACCCCTCCTTTTAAGGATTTTGAATATTAAAAAGCGATATATCTTGTGTATTTATTAATTATATGTGCTCATCATGCCGCGCAACGGCATAATTTTGTGATCTCCGAAACGAATCGCCACTCCTTCCTGGTCACTGCGCACCACGGTTCCCGTTACTCTAATACAGCTCTGATACCCGGTCAGCTTTTCAAATGTGTCGTTTTCCAGAACAATTTCAACCGTTATTTTCATGCCCTCCTGAAAGGGCTGTTCGCTGTGAAACAGCGCTCCTCCGGCGCTGATATTCTTGGTATACAGCTTCTGGTCTCCGATGCCGGTATTCAGAGCAAGGGTTGCCGGAAAATTGGCCGAATAGCGCTCGAACTTCCTCTTGTTTTCGCCGTTTAGACTCATCTTCATACCCTGAATATGTAAGAAGTATTATTAATCTGTTATGGTATGGTATGGTATGGTATGGTTAAAAGTATACCATCGATATCAAATAAAAAGCAATCACCATAAGGTATGATTTTCCTTCGTATTTTTTGCTCTTGTTTTGCCGTATTTTTCTAATAAAAAAGTACTAGTTATGCAAAAGCGGTATTAGTACTTCACACTGCAACCCCATTCAAAGGGGCGTTGAGAGCACAAAAAAAAGCCCGGGCGATAAGGTGTTTTACGAGGACATACCGGTATTTAGACTACATCGTCCAGGCCGGTTTCAATGGTATAAATACTTAGATATAAGACATTAAGGGTTTTTACCGGCACCAGAGACAGACACAATTCTACGGCAACAGCTTAAAACAGGGTAGTAGACGGCTTAGTGCACTTCAGGCCTTCCATCAATCGAGTTCAATACGTTTTACCCTTTGAAAGCGTTCAGATACAAGGCGCGTGCAACCATGAGAAATGAGGCGTATGTGGTTATACTCCGTAGCGACAAAGGGTGTGTGAAATCCCGATAAAATCGGGATATATGGGCGTTTTCCGGCGGGCGACTAGTTCCAAATCAAGCGAAGATTCGTAGCGAGGCTGCTGCAATGCCCTTGCAACAGGAGGCTGTCGGAAAATGTTCAGATACAAGGCGCACGAAAGCCTTTGGAGTGAGGCGTATGTGGTTATACGCCGCAATGACAAAGGGTGAGTGGAACGCAGTAGATGGGCGTTTTCCGACAGCCTGCTACAGGTTTTTGGCGGCCCACAGAGTGGCTTGAAGCCTATTGGTGACGTTTATTTTTTTGTAGATATTGTAGAGGTGCGTTTTTATGGTGTGGGGGCTTACACAGAGCTTCTCGGCGATTTCTTCATTTTTGCAACCCACGGCCACGTGAGAGAGTATTTCAATTTCGCGCTGGGTCAAAATCCTCCGGATTTTCATCGAGGCCACATCGTCTTCACGCTCTTCCAGGATATAGCGGGTCATCACATCCCGGGTAAACCAGAGTTCTTCATTATAAAGGGCCATGAGGCCTTTCATGAAAAGGTCTGAATTGGTGTCTTCATAGAAAATACCACGCACACCGTGGCTCATACAGCTGTCTTCAATGCCCAGTCCCGGTTTGACGTTGAAAAGGGCCACAATAGCCGAATCCGTCATTTCACAGAAAGAGGCCAGAAGCCCGGACATGAAGTCCTCCATGTCCTTGCCGAGACAGTCCCACAGGAACAGTTCCCGCCCGATTGCCGCGCAGGCTTCGGCATTAAGGTCTTCCATACTTTTTAGACAGGCGCATTTGGCGCCGGTCTGGTTTTCAATCATTTTTCCGAGCGCTTCGCTGCTCAACAGGTGAGGACCCACGATATGAATGGTGTGTCCTTTCAGGACGATGTTTGATATCTGTTGAAAACCTGCTTTTTCATTCATTGGGAAATGCTCATAAGAAAGTATTAGGTGAACGTTATAATCTAATACTGTATACCAAAAACCTGATATCTAAACAATGAATTTATGGCTTAAAGTGAATATTTTTTACCATTACAATGAAATATTTCGTAATAAAAAAACAAACCATAAATACTAAATAATGCATTCATAGAGTGTAAAAATTATATATATTTACAATATAATGTAATTTTAGATATTTTTCGGAAAAAATCGATATAACTTTAACACATTTTTCTAAAAATGTCCCATCAACCATCCTGGTTTACTCAATAATACGATACCGCCATGCCCTCACCGGAGAGTATCAATGGCCGTATTATTGGGTAGTATTACTCTTTCGGGCTAGAGCATTTCACACTTTCCCGTAGCTACCAAATACTGCAAACGCTGATGAGGTAAGAGCAGCCGCGGCGGTGTGAGCAGTTGATCGAAGACACACGTTCTTCATGTTCCAGCGAGCACATAGCCGCCGGCAATCCTACCGTATCAGCGTTCGCTGAGCCATACGGAGGCTACATATATTGTGTGCATTGCTCTAAAATCACCAGGCCGTTTTCCTAAAAAAACCTGCAGACCTGGAAGTATGGAGGAGTATCTGGTGAAAATTTGAAGCTGTCGGAGAATGTTCAGATACAAGGCGCGGACAGTTTGAGGAGTAAGGCGTATATTTTTATGCGTCGGCAGCGACGAAGATTGGGCGCAACGCAGTAGATGAGGTTCTCCGGCAGCCTGCCGCCAATTTTTTCATATTGTGTGGAATATTGTAATTATGTTACAGTATCCAAATTTGGAACCACGAGTAAACAGTATTTTTTCCTCACTACAGGGAGTTTTGCACCATGATGTATGATCTCGCGATAATCGGGGCCGGACCGGCCGGACTCATGGCAGCCAAAACAGCGGCTGCCCAGGGGGGAAACGTAATCCTGCTTGAAAAATTCAATACCGTGTCTGCGGTAAGCAGGGCCTGCTGCCAGCAGTTTGTAATGGACGAAAACTATGAGAACGAAAACATCCGGGTAGAGACCGGAAAAATCGTCTTTCCCGACAATGGGTTCAGTGTGGATTACGACGGCCCCCTGCACAACATAACCGACACCTGGTTTATCTCGCCCAAAGGCCATGCCGTCCATTTTTCCTATCCGGACAAGCATGCCATTGCCGTAAAATTCGACAAGGGGTACCTGCTCCAGAGCATGCTTGACGACTGCATTGCCGCAGGTGTTGAATACCGCAACAGCACCCTGGCCTACTCCACAAAAGACCTGGGCAACCATGTTGAACTGCACATCATGCATAACGGATCGAGCTCAAAGGTGCAGGCCCGCAAACTCATTGCGGCCGACGGGGTCAACTCACGCACGGTAGAGTCCCTGGGGTTCAACAAGGACCGCATGCATTTTGCAACGGCACTGTGCATCATTTATTCCCTCGAAGGAGTTGAAGGGTTTGAGCCGACGGCCATGAAGTGGCATATGGGCCTGGCCTACGGCTCCTACGCGCCGGTCATTATCGATCCGTCCCTCGAGGGCCGCCATATTGCCGACCTGGTGGTCATGGGCAGCGCACAGCAAAAGCCCGAGGATATATTCAAAGCCTTCACCACCACCGGACCCCTTGCCGACCGGTACAAAAGCGCAACCATTCGCAAGCGCACCGGCTGCACGGTGAAGGCCTACAATTCCCTCATGGTGCCCCACCGGGGCAATGTGCTGGTGATCGGCGATGCGGCGGCCTATGTTGAAGTTGAGGTGCAGGGAGCGCTCATGTGCGGCTATCACGGCGCCTACGCGGTGTGCAAAGAGCTCAACGGCGAAAACGGGTTCGACGACTACACCGGCTGGTGGCAACGCTCTTTTGAATTCAACAGCGAGGAGGCCCTGCGGGTTGCCCAGGGATACGCCCTGGTGCCCACGTATACCGACGATGAAATCGACTATCTCTTCGCCCTGGTGGAAGACCGCGTGCTGGACGGCGCCTACGGGCAATACAAAGCACCCAAACTGCTGTGGGATGCCATTCTTGAGCACCGGGAAAAGATTGCCGCGGAAAAGCCCGAGCTGTACGCAAAGTTCAGCAGCAATCAGGGCATGACCCTGGGAGAAACCTTTCAAAAAGACTAGGAGGGGGGAAGTTTTATGAAACTCAACGTATACGCATTCGGCAGTGCCCTGGTAGACATACAGATGCAGGTACAGGACCGGTTCTTCACCGAGCTTGGCATCGACAAAGGCAACATGTACCTGACCGAACCGGCCCGCCAGGAAGAAGTGTTGAAAAAGCTGGTGGGCTCCGACACCCTGGAGCTTGACCGGGTCGGCGACAAACTGGAAACCGCGGCCGGCGGCAGCGCCGCCAATACCGTTTTCGGCGTGGCCCAGCTCGGCGGCAAAAGCGGCCTGTGCGGTAAGGTAGGCCGGGACACCCTGGGCGGGCTCTACAGCAAACACATGCAGGACAGCGGCGTGGCGTTCAACAACAACCCGGTCGACGGCATAACCGGCTCGTGTGTGGTGCTGATCTCGGCCGATGCCCAGCGTACCATGCTCACGCACCTGGGTGTATCCAGCGAAATCGCCTACGACGATATCGACGAAGACCTGTTGCGCAACAGCAGCTACCTCTACCTGGAAGGCTACCTGTTCGACAGCCCCCTGGCAACCGACACCATGTTCAAGGCCATAGAGGTTGCCGAAAAGGAAGGCGTAAAAATTGCCTTTACCGCCTCGGATGCCTTCTGCATCGACCGCCACAAAGAGACTTTCCTGAAAATCCTGCAAAACGATGCCGACCTGCTGTTTGCAAACGCCCAGGAAGCAGAGGCCCTTACCGGCGCCAGCGGCCTGGAAAACGCCCTGAAAGCCCTCGCCTCAATGTGTCCCAATGCAGCCGTTACCGATGGGGGCAACGGTTCGGTACTGCAATTTGAAGGACAGACCGAGCGCATCGCACCTTGCACCGTAACCCCGCTGGACACCACCGGCGCCGGCGATTCCTATGCCGCCGGGCTGCTGTACGGGCTTACCAACGGGTTGTCACTGGAAAAAAGCGGTCAACTGGCGAGCCTCTTCTCGTCACGGGTCGTCGCCCACCTCGGCCCGCGCTTCACCGGCGACATACAGCAGGTGCTTAAACAAATGGAAGAATAGCTAAAAGAATATATGTCTGAAAAAAATTTTCACCCTGCGAACAGCAGGCCTGATATTTCATATGAATTTTGGAGATGTGGCTTTTAGGTCCCGTTGCAACGCAGCCGAGTGCAACGATTTCAGGAGGAGAAAAGGGTCGACATGTTTGAGCCCCGTTCTTCAGGGGCGAGTTTGTTGTCCCGCCGACTGGAATCGTGAAGCGAGGGCATCCCGCCTCTGGCGGGACAAGTTGCAGGGCGCCTTTTCTTTTGTTACTTTTCTTTGGAGCGAGCAAAGAAAAATAAATTTATCAAGCGGTAAACAACCCGTTCTTCCCGAGAAATGCTGTCTTTCCCAAAAGTCATAAGATGACTTAATCCTCCCGCCCGAAGTCGTCCTCCAGGCGTTCAATATCATCCTCACCAAAATAATCACCGGTCTGGATCTCAATAAATACCAGGTCGTCCGGGCCGGTATTTGCAATGCGGTGCAAAGCGTTGCGGGGGATATCGATTGCCTGTCCGGCTCCCAGGGGCACATCTTTATCGTCCACCGTCACCACGGCCGTCCCCGACACAACATACCAGTGCTCATCCCGCTGTTTGTGGCGCTGCAGGCTCAACCGCTTGCCGTTTTTAACAACGATCTTTTTACATTTAAAGGTATCCTCATCGGCCAGCACCCGGTAGTATCCCCAGGGACGATGATCTTCCTGATTGCTCATGTCTGCCTTCCCTTTCTTGCCGTATTTCTGCAGGCTGCTTTTACAGCAACTCGTTCACCACCGCTTCAACTTCCTGCCTGATTTCCGCAAGCCGCTTTTCGGTATCGGCCTCGAACCGCAGCACCAGGACCGGTTGGGTGTTGGAGGCGCGTACCAGCCCCCACCCGCCGGGCATGTTGATGCGGGCGCCGTCGATGTCGATAATGTCATACGTTTTTCCAAACGCACCCTTGACGCGCTCGATAATCGGGAACTTTTTTGCGTCGGGGCAGTCGACCCGAATCTCGGGCGTTGTACAGGTTGCGGGCACATCGGCCAGAAGGCGGCTCATGGGGCCGCTGCCTGCGGCAACTATTTCCAGCAGCCTGCAGGTTGCATACACGGCATCGTCAAAGCCGAAATAGCGATGGGCAAAAAACATGTGGCCGCTCATCTCGCCCGCCAGCAACGCCCCGGTTTCCTTCATCTTGGCTTTAATAAGGGAGTGTCCCGTCTTCCACATGATTGCCGTACCGCCCCGAGCCTCGATGTCGTTATAAAAATTCTGCGAGCCCTTCACCTCGGATATGAATGTTGCGCCGGGGTCTGTTTTTAAAATCTCCCGGGCAAAAATAATCATCAGGAGGTCGCCCCAGACAATGGCCCCCTGCTCGTCCACGGCACCGATGCGGTCGCCGTCGCCGTCGTAGGCAATGCCCACATCGGCCCTGTGCTGCCTGACTGCGGTAATCAGATCCTGCAGGCACTCGGGAACCGTCGGGTCGGGATGATGATTGGGAAACGTCCCGTCCATATCACAAAAAAGCTCTACCACCTCGCAGCCCAGCCGCTTCAGCAGCGGTACCGCCGCCTGGCCGCCGGTGCCGTTGCCGGCGTCGACAACAACTTTCAGAGATTTTGGTATCGAGATGGAACCGGCAATATGGTCGAGATATGCGGGCATGAGGCCTGCCGTTGTTACGGCCCCCTGCCCTTTCTCAAACTCCCGGGACTGTATAATCTTTTTGATCGCCTGGATTTGCTCCCCGTGTATGGTGGTTTTTCCCAGGCATATCTTGAATCCGTTGAATTCCGGTGGATTGTGGCTGCCGGTAATCATCACCCCGCCGTCCTTCTCAAGCCGGAAAAGGGAATAATACAGCAGAGGGGTATGGCAAACACCGATATCCGTAACATCCATGCCGGTTTCAAGCAGGCCCTGCAACAGTGTATCCCGCAGCCCCGGTGAGGACAGCCGACAGTCCCGGCCCAGGGTCATTTCGCTTACATCGTGCCGCAGCAAAAAAGTTCCGATCCCCCGGCCTAAATCCCGCACTGCGTCCCCGGTCAAATCCTTGTCGACAACCCCCCGAATATCGTACTCCCTGAAAATATGCTCGTTCATGCTCCTCCTTACCTGTCTATGCTCATCTTAAAAGCCCGGGATTTTATACACATGAAATAATCACCCCTCTCGTAGCAGCCCGGCCTCTTCCGCCGCCGCCAGCAGCCGCGCTATGGCCGATCGCCCGTCTGTGCCGTAGTCGAGGGAATACTCGTTCACATACAGGGCAACATGTTGCTGCATCACTTCGTCGTCCATATCCTGGGCATACCGGCTCATAAACTCCAGGGGCTCATCGGGCTCTTCAAATGCGGCTTCAAGGCTGCTGCGTACGGCTGATTCCACCCGGGCGATTGTTTCGTCTCCCAGGGCCTTCTTTGCAATAATTGCCCCCAGGGGAATGGGAAGTCCGGTGGTCACCTCCCACCAGATCCCAAGGTCTTCAACTACGGTCAGGCCGTACTCCTCGTAGGTGAAACGTCCCTCGTGAATAATCACCCCGGCATCCACCGTACCTTCCGCAACCGCGGGTATAATTTCGTCAAAACGCATGATACGCCGGTTCCTGATGCCGGGCTGATACAGCGATACCAGCAAATTGGCTGTGGTCAGCTTCCCCGGCACGGCAACCGTCTGTGCAGGATCGGCAAGCTTCTCCCGATTGATCTCCGCGGACCGGGCCACAACCAGCGGACCGCAGCCCCGCCCCATGGCGCCCCCGGCATTGATCAGGCGGTAGCGGTCCTGCAACAGCCCGTAGGCATAAAAGGACACCTTCACAACATCGAGGTCTTCCCCCAGGGCCAGATCGTTGAGCGTTGCAATGTCTTCCAGCCGGCACTGCACCCCGGGCACATCATCGCCCAGCTTGCCGTTGACCCAGGCATCAAAAATAAACGTGTCGTTGGGGCAGGTTGATATGCCGAGAGAAAGATTCTTCTGCATGAGTATCTCTTAGAATAACTTTTAATTTCCAGGAAAGTATAATAAGAAACGGCGGAGATGGCAAGCAGTCACATTAGCATATCACCGGGTGTGAGCAAAAAAAATACGGCTCTCAAAGGCGATTCAAAAGTGTTCAGATGCATGAGGCGTACGTGATGTGCGTCGCAATGACGAACGATGCGCACAACACCGCAGGTGAGCGCTTTGGGGTCGCCTGCCCATTACGCATAATGTGCTATTACTTTGCATACTTTTCCTTCTTGATTGAAAAACATTACTTCAATAGCCTCTTTGTCGAGAACCGACGTATAGTAAAGAGCTACAGATCCGACGCTTTCCGCCACCTCATGCAACTCAAAGTGCAAATCCGGAAATTTCTCCAGTGCGGCCTCCCAATACTTCCGAACCTGCTCTTTTCCTTTCAGGGTTCCGGTATCCGCCCGCGTTACAACTGCAATCATAGGAGAAGTTATTTCAAAATCATCACTGTAGTGTGCCAATATCCGTTCCAGATCATGCGAGTTCCATGAATCAATCCATTCCCGTGCAAACGCTTCTTTGTTGATTGTCATAAGTCTCCTCCTAAAGGTACCCGTCGATAATGTATTTTCCCATGGTTGTCGGCCGGCCGCACAACTACTTACAAACACTTCAACAGTGCCTGCTGGGCCGCTTCAGCCGCCTCGGACAGTTTCCAGGCCTCGTAATTCCGCTCGCCGCACATGTTGGATATGCCCCTCAGGACGGTACACGGCACACCGGCCTTAAAGGCCACCAGGGCCACCGCGGCCGACTCCATATCTTCACAAACCGTCTGGCTCCCATCAATTTTAAAACGCGCGCGCAACAAATCGCCGCGGTCTACACTGCCCGACGATGCCGCAACCGTAAAAAAAACGCCCCTCTCAAAGGAGGACGGAACACACGCGTCATGCAGGTCGATACTGTTGAACATCCCGTGTTCGGCATCGAGCCGGGCCAGGGGCAAATCGATTGCCTGCATGGAAAGAAACGAATCACCCAGATCAACGCCGGTATCGGCAAACACCGCCATGGTGCCGGTCACAACCGTGGTCAACTGTTTCGGCTCGCCCTGGTACACCCCGCACACCCCCACGTGAAAAACATGGTCGGGCTTGAAACGATTCAAGGCCAGGGCCGTTGCCGCCGCTGCATTGGCCATGCCCGGACCGCAGCGCAGTACAATCGTTTCCGAGCCTTTACTTCCGGTCCGGTATACGGCAAAATCAAGAATCGGCCCGGCCTTTTTACACTTCAGCACAGCGGTCAACACCGAAAGCTCGAATTCGGTCGGAGCTATAATCAGTTTCGTCATATCCGTATCCGTTTATGTGATAAGCATGAGGGAATTTCCCGCTGTGCCGGTCGTTTTTTATCGGGGTTCCTTGGGCAGGCTGACCGTAAAAACCGATCCTTTGCCCGGCTCACTGGAAACCTGCACCGTCCCGCCGTGTCCTTCCACAATGGCTTTCACCGCCGCCAGCCCCATGCCGTACCCGTGGTGACTGTTGGTGAGCTTGCCGCGATGAAAGGGGTCGAAAATAAAAGCCATGTCTTCGGGCTCGATTCCCACACCCTCGTCGGCTATCTGCACATACACATGCCCCCCCCGATCGTGGGTCTCTATGCTGACGGTCCCCTCGTTCGGGCTGAACTTAAGGGCATTATCAAGCAGATTGGTGAACACCCGTCGCAGGCGGTGGGCATCGGCCTCGATAATCGGCGACGAATCCACAGCTTTCATTCTAAGGGTGATACCCTTTTGGGAGGCCGCGCCCTGGTAGGCCTCATACAGCTCCATCAACTCTTTATCAAGGGAGGTGGGAGCAAAAGTCAAATTGAGCTTGCCGGTCTGCAGCCGTGAAAATTCCAGAAAATCATCCACCAGCACTTCAAGCTTTGCGGCCTCGTTCTTGACGATGTCCAGGTACTTTTCCTGGTGCTCGACATCAATATCCAGCGATGTATTAAGCAGCCGCATAACAAATCCCTGGATCACCATCAGGGAGGACTTCATATCGTGGGCCAGCATGGAAATGAGATTGCTGCGCTCACGCTCAAGGTTTTTAAGGTCCGTTATGTCGATAAACGATGCCAGCACCCGGGTTGTATGGCCCTCATGACCCGGAACAACAAACCATCTGAGCACCACATTACGTTTTTCACCGTGCAGGTTCTGCATGACCATTTCTGATTCGGCCCGGGCTTTGTCTTCGGCCAGTGCTATGAGGCCTTCACGAAAGACCTCGTAGGATGTGCTGAAAAAAACATTTTCCAGGCTGCTGCGCAACTCTGAAATCGAACGGGCCCGACACAGCTCAAGGGTGGTTTTATTGACATTGATAATTTCAACCAGTGAAGCACAGTGGTGAAACGCATCGGGATGCCGGCCTAAGTAGGAGCGGACTTTTTTAATTCCTTTGTTTTTCAGGCTTTCTATATATTCCCGCACCCGGGTAAAATCAAATTCCCACAGGGAAATCGGCGAGGCATCGAAAAGTCTCCGGTATCGCTCTTCGCTTTCCTGCAACTCTCTCCGGGCCTGCCGCTCGGCCGTAACATCCCGCAGAATGCCCTGGTACCCCCTGACGCTGCCGTCAGGCGCCCGGCGCACCGCCCCGGTCAATTCGCATTCCAGTATGGTTCCGTCTTTGCGTCGCAGCCGTGCAGAATAGTTTTGTACCGACCCCTTTTCCTCAATCTCTTTCTGAAAGGCCCGTCGATCTTTCAGGTTTGCATAGACCGTCCCGACATGCAACTGCATCAATTCCTGCCGGTCATAGCCCAGCAACTCAACACCGGCGGGATTGGCATCGATGAACTTACCACCCCGGGTAGTTATATAGATGGCGTCTCGCGATTGCTCGAATACGGTACGATAAATAGTGTCGACATCGGGTAAAAAAGCGTCGACACGCTTGAACCCTGCCAGATCGATTTCCAGTTCGCGTACCCGTTGCTCCAGTTCTTTATAGGTAGGCTTTTTTTTCCGGGGAGCGGCACGGGTTTTTGTGGTTTTATTTTCAACCGTCATAGCGTTCTCCACTTACTCACTGCCTTCTTCCGGAGGCATATCGGCCCGGAGAATCTCTTCCAGGTCCCCTCCGGACATATCGATCCCGGTCTGCTCCTGCGTAGCGGCATCAAGAAGCCTGTCCGTATTGCCGTGCTGTATGCTCCAGGGATTGGTCCGCAAAAAATAGTCGAGCACTTCGGTAACGCCGCCTGCGTCCTGTTCTGATGCCTTTTCCATAAGGCCCAGCACACCTTTCATATAATTGCGTAGGGAAACATCGGTGCTGCCCGATTTCAGGATTGAATCGTTTTGGGCCTGGGCCGCGGCCAGGGCCGAAGCGTTTCCGGCCAGTTTTTTACACAACGACCGCACCAGCTTAATACCCAGCGTGGGAGATCCCTTCAACACGGATTCCAGCTCGATATCGGGCAGGCACAGGGCAACTCCGTCGGTGGCGGCAACAACCGTTGCCGTGCGGGGAGTGCCGAGAATGGCCGCCACCTCTCCCAGGAAGTCCTGTGTTTTTGAGGCATCTACGGTGTCGACGGTTTTTCCCTGGATCACGATATTGAACACCCCCTTTTCAAGCAGGTACAATTCGCTGCCCGACTCCCCCTCCCGCAGCAAAACATCACCCTCCTTGTAGCGCCGGCGGTATTTTCCCAGTCCTTCGGTCATATGGTCACCTCCATGCCTTCCCGGGCAATCATAATAGCATCGGGATCAATCCCCTTCTCCCGGGCAGCCCGCTGCACGTCTTGAAAAATGGCGTCCAGGGCTTCGTCTGTTCGCAGGGGATCGTGATGGGTTAATATCATCCGCCCGGCCCCGGCCTGCTGCATCCAATCGAGACAATAGTCCCAGGATGAGTGCCCCCAGGCCTTTTTCAGCGAGGGATACTCGTCCGGGGTATACTGGCAGTCGACCACAAACACATCCGCCTGATCCACAAAACCGATAAAACGCTTAACGGCCTGGTCCACGGTGTCGTCTACCCCTTCAAACAGGAGGTCATCCTCGTGCGCGTCTCCGTCCGCATCGGCAAACATATTATAATACGGTTCGTGGTCGCCGGTATAGACGAGGGTTCGCCCGGCCTCTTCCAGGCGGTAGCCGAGACTGCGGATCGAGTGGTTCATATACTGCGACCGTATCTTCACCCCGCCTATTTCCAGCTCTGTTTCACTGAGGTCCTCATAGGCAATATCGGCGGCCAGCTGCTGGTTGGATACGGGGAAAAACTCATGCTCCATCTGGTTTGCAAAAATGTCCTGCAGGGTTTTCTTCTCCATGTAATGCACCGGCCCCCTGATGGTGATTTTAGTACCGGGGATATAGCAGGGCGTAAAAAAGGGAAACCCCTGGATGTGGTCCCAGTGCGTATGCGAAATAAAAAGGTTGACCGCCGGCAGCGAAGTGCCGCGTTTCATCAGGTCCTGTCCCAGAACCCGCAGGCCGGACCCGGCCTCAAAGAGAATACACTCTCCCCCGCTGCCCTCAATTTCAAGGCAGGGGGTATTTCCGCCGTATCGTGCAGTTTCCGCTCCGGGTATGGGTATCGAGCCCCGGACGCCCCAGAATGTCAGTTTCACTCGTCGCCCTGCTCCCGTATAAGGGTTAAAAAATCGGCTGCTTTTTCCACCTCTTCCGGTATGCTGTCGGCAGCGGTGTTCAACATGTCGTCATTCAGACCCGAAATCATAACAATGTCGTCGGCCATTTCTTCAACGACGCAGTTACCGCTCTCTCCGGCCCGGGTTGCCTTGCAGAGGTTGTTGACCACGACTACCATGTTCTGCACCCGGCGATCGGTATCGAGTACCAGTGAGTGGTGATCTTCAATAACGGAAATCAGAAACGGGTCCAGCTTCCAGCGCCGGGCCAGCAGCCCGCCGGCCTGGGTATGCGAGATCCCGAAATGGGCCGCTTCGGCAAAGGCAAGGGTAACTCCCAGCTTCCGGCTTTCTGAAAGCGCCTTGGCGTACCGGGCCGGGTCCGTCCTGATCAGCAGAACCTTACCCACATCGTGCAGCAACCCGGCTATAAAATACGACTCCAGGTCGTCTTTATCGACTTTCATAAGTTTGGCCAGAAGCTTGCTGCCCAGCGCGGTAGCCAGACAGTGCCGCCAGAACTCATCAGGATCAAGGGGGGACTGTTTTTCACGTACAAAAACCGTACTGAGCAGGGCTGTGGATATTGCAAGATTTTTAACGGTATTGACCCCCAGGTACACCACGGCCTGGGCCAGGGTCTGGACCTTTTGGGTAAGGCCGTAAAAGGATGAATTTACCAGTTTAAGAACCTTTCCGGTCAATATGGGATCAAGCATAATAATTTTTACCAGATCCCGTGGGGAGGTCTCCATTTCCTGGGCAATTTTATTAATTTTGCCCAAAACCGGCGAAATTGCGGGCATGTTTTCAACGGCGTTCTCGATTTCTCGCGGAATATGTGAAGCCGCTTGTGTCAAGTCGTTGAGTCCCTTCTTTACTAAGAACATATTTCATGAGGACCGCCCCGGCACTGAGCCCTCTGTACTCTACGATATGGTATTACAGGTGTCAATGGAAAAGGAAATCCAGAGCCCCTGGTCCGGTCGGTGGAGAATATTTTCTATTCTATAAGAGTGTAGCATGCTGTACGACGAAAAATTAGAGTGATTATTTACGTTTTTTCCAGATCCCCTTTTTCTCCTCCTGCGCCAGGGCGGCAGCTTTTTTAAATTCAATTCCCTGGCCGGGCACAACCGTATCCATGCAAAACACCCCGATACCCTTGCGCACCATTTCCAGGTTTATATAGGTTCCGTTTTGCAGGTAGATCCTGCCTGCCAGGTCGCTTTCGGCCGGGGCCGACCGCGGATCGTATTTTATCCGCAGGGGTGTCTTAAGAACCGTCCGGCCAAGGTATTCACGGGCAAGCTCCTCCGCCCGGGCATCCGGCAATTTCACGCCTGCCAGGCGTACTGAGCGCTGTTTGCCCTCGATCTCGAACAGAAAAGCACCGGCGTCCCCGGTCCGGCCCGTATACCGCACCGGAAAAACCGCTATATATTCAATTTTAGACCGTAAATGCCGCGGTATTTTTTCATAGGTGTTGGTCAGGTTGAGCTCATCGCCGGGCCACCGGTAGGCATATATTTTGGACAGTTTCTGCGGCCATGCCTGCCCTTCCTCAGGGGAAGTATCCATAACCGTTCCGGAACTCTGCTGCGGCTGCGCAAATGTACCGGCCGCCAATACGCCTTCCACAGGATTCAGGACAATGGCCGACTGCACAACCAGAAACGGTTTTTTTTCCCGCGCATAATACTGCTCGGCGGCCCGGATCGCATCAGACTGGAGCCGAAAACGACCTATGCGGACTTTATAAAGAACCTTTCCCTTTGAGGTACGGTAATCAATGCTGTAGGCCGGGTAGCCCTTACTGCGCAGGCCCCCGAGCAGTTTGTCCGCTTTACCTTTATCCGCTTCAACATGTACCTGAATAGTGTAATACAGCGTGCCCGAGTTGATGTCCTCAAAACGCATCAATCCGGGGGAGGCCGAAACCGTACGCCCGGCCGCCGGTTTTGTTTTTGCGGGCTCCTCTACCGTTTTTTCCGGCAGCACAGCCCCCGGTTCCTTCAATTTTTGCGGCACCTCAACCGCCTGCGGGGGTTCTTCCGTTTCGAGTGCCGGGGCCTGGGGTTCGCCCGTCATTATCTGCAACGTTGATTTCACCACGAGGTAGGGCTCTTTTTCCTTCGCATGGTACCTCTGTGCCGCTCGCCGTGCATCGGCCTCCCGCCGAAAACGGCCTATCCGGACTTTGTAAATCGTTGTACCCTTGGTGGTCCTGTAATCGAATACATAGGCCGGATAGCCCTTTTCGCGCAAAGCATTGCGCTGCCGATCGGCTTTTTCTTTCTCCTGTCGCGTACTGGTCTGGATCGTATAATACGGTTTGCCGGGAGCAACGTCCTCAAGACGCATACCGGTCGCCCCGCTATCCCCGGCAGGAAGCGTTGCAACGGGGAGTGGTACAGGTTGTTCCTTGTGCGCCTCCGGCAAAGCCTCCCGCAAGCTGCTTTCAGGATGAGGCATGGCAGGCAGCTTTGATTTCACCACCAGAAAAGGTTCTTTTTCCTTCGCATGGTACCTCTGTGCCGCTCGCCTGGCATCGGTCTCCTGCAGGAAGCGGCCCATTCGGACCTTATAAATCGTTTTGCCTTTCCTGGTTTTGTAGTCGACGATATAGGCTGGATAGCCCTTTTTCAGCAAATCCTCCAGGCGGCTGTCGGCAAGCGACTTGACCTTCTCGGTACAGGTCTGAATCGTATAATAAAAGCTGCCGGGAGTCACCGTTTCGGTCCGAATGAAATCGTTCCGCGAAGTCCGGGCCGGTTGATCGCTCGGGGCAGGCGGCACCGAGGTAGTGATTTTTTCGGCGGTTACGGAGCCCGGAGCCTCAGTCGGAACCGTTTCAGACCCTTTTTCACTGACTGCCGCTGTAGTACCGGTCGGCACACTGTCGGACACGGATGACGGTGATTTTACAGCCGTCCGGCCCTCTTCACGGGATATTACCAGAAAGGCCGGTTTCTGTGCGCGTGTTTTAAAATCTTCCGCAGCCCGCCGCGCTTCGGCTTCATCCAGGAACTTCCCGACCCGGACTTTATACAGTGATTTACCTTTGCTGGTTTTCAGAACGGCAATATAGGCTGGGTACCCCTGATCCCGCAGATGCAGGGTGTAGGCTTCGGCATTGGCCTGAACAGAAAGAGTTTCTACCTGAAAGGTATAATATGTTGTTCCCGGCCCGAACCGGGGGGTGCTTTCATATAGACTGCCTTGCGCGTAGGCATGGCTGCACAGACAGCAGACAATAACCCCTAAGATGAAAGCAATGTTTTTTTTCATAGCTTTATAAAAGTTTTTCAAAATTTGCACTTTTTCACTAAAAAATATACTTTTCCCTTGAACCTTTCAAGCATTTTTTATCTCGTTCTCGATATAAAATGACGGTGTTCGCCACACACAGGCTTAAACGCATGGCGTGTGCAACGCATGGAAGGGGGACCGGTATGCTTTGGTGCCGGGTTAATCTCTGCCGATGAATCGCAAAACAGCCGCGGCGAGCTTTTCAGGCTGTTCCTCCGGCACAAAATGACCGCAATCCGGGATGGTGACGAAACGCGACCCTGCAATCTCCCGGTGCAACGCGTGGCCGCTTGCCAGGGGAGTTGCCTTATCATCGGCACCCCAGATAATACAGGTGGGCACTCTAATCTGGGAGGAGATACCGGGCGGAATGTCAAGGGCGTCGCCGGTAACCAGGGCGGCAAAGGAAGCCAGCGCTTGCGGGGTACGTCCGGGCCGCAGATAGGCATCAACCACCTCCGGGGTCACCAGCGTTTTGTCATGGTAGCCGATAGCAAGGGTCTTTTTCTGCAGCGTACGGGTGTAAAAAGCCCGGGCTAAAAGCCGATCGAATGGATACGGCAGTACTTTCAAAACATCCGGTCGGCCCCCGCCGTGAAAAATTCCGGTAATTATTACCAGGTTATCAATTTTTTCAGGATACCGGGCGGCGGTCTGGGCCGCCACAACACTGCCCATGGAGTGACCTGCGAGCGTAGCGGACCGGAGCTGCATGGCTTCCATAAAATCGACCACCAGGCGGGCCTGGGAGGCAAAATCGTAGGGCCCCCCGGCCGGCTTGTCCGACAGGCCGAATCCCAGCAGATCAAGGGCATACACCGTGTTGTTCTCAGCAAGCAGGGGGATCAGTTTTCGCCAGGTATAGGTCCACCCGCCGAAACCGTGCACCAGCACAACAGGTTGACCCTGCCCCTGTTGTATGTAATGGATGGTGTGGCCGTTGATTTTGATAAAGCGGGCCTGCGGGCCTGCAAGATCCCGCACAGGCTGCGCCGCCCTGGGCATCAGGGTCAGCAGAACGAGCAGGCTGTAGATAAGTAAGAGTGCCCCGCCGATGAGATAGAGCATTTTTGACGTTCACTTCATTGTGCAGTAGCCGGCCCGTACCCCCGTGGGGGATACGTGCCGGCTAAGGTTATGCATTATTTCTTTTTCTTGAGTATCTCATCTATTGACTGGAACAGGGCCTCGATGACGTTGGGCTGGTATTTGCCCACCGGCACACCGTTGTAGATAACGTGTGTTTTTCCCTGTTTCATTTCTTTCACATAGGGCACCGACCAGTCCGGGTAGTCCAGCACTTCATATACATCATAGCCTTCAATGCCGTGATAATTCTGCATGGCATGATGATACAGGGTGTCCGAGTTTTCGGCAAAGAACTCTATGGGCAGGCCGATGACATAATCGTAGCCCTCTTTGATCCCTTTTTTGTACACCATGTTGGTCGACAGGTACTTTTCCTTTGGGTCCCAAATCGGGTTGGCGAACTCATCCTGGCAGACCTGCACGTCGGTACGGTTGAACGTGTATGAGGCGACCAGTTCTTTTACTTCTTCGGTCAGCGTGTCGCGATAGGGCGGAGCCAGTTCCAGCCAAGCTTCCCAGGCAAAGTGGTCCCAGGGCATGCCGTGCACGGTTACCGCCACCATAACGTCTGATCCTTCAGGGATGGAGTCCAGACGGTCTTTCAGCATGTCGAGCCATGCCTGGCGCGCAGGCTGGAAATGGCCGAACGGCGGGGCCATAATGACTTTAATCTTTTTGTTGTGTTTCTGCTCCCACTCCTCGATATACTCAAAACAGTGCCGGAAGCTGGAGTTGAATTCTTCAAAATGGGAATAAATTGCCATGGGGGCCGACAGCACAATGGTTTCGCAGCCGTCATCCAGCAGCTTGTGCAGCTTCATGCGCATTTCATGATAAAACATACTGTTTTCGGCCTCACAGGGAATGTCGGAATATTTTTCCCTGACTTTGGCAATAGCGCCGTTGACGATGTCCATCGTGCCCTCTTCGTGGGGCATTTTTTTCTGTTTGATACCTTTATCATAGTACCAGAGATTGGCCCGGTTCATGGTTTTACCGGTAAGCGAGGGTATGCCCGCCTTGCATTCGGTGTAGAGAAAGTAGCCGTGATCGAGCCAGATACGTTTTGACGGCTCAACCCACTGCACTTCACCCCGTTTGTATTTTTCAATATAGGGCTCGCCATCGATGTAGCGATCGTTGCCGTAAGGGTCGACGAGCTTGGTGGGCGTAAATTCGTGGTGCTCGTGATACTTGACCTCGTCCAGCAGTGCCACGCCCTTATCCATATACGAGAAAAGACGGAACGGCCAGGGGATGATGGTGTTGAAAATCTTCTTCGTTATATTGAAAAAAAACGTATGACTCATTTTTTCGGTCACAATCAGCCCGGTGATGAAAAGGCCCACTTTGCCGGTGGGGACGGTGTCCTGCTGTTTGTAAATTTCATAGTAATCGGGCTCAAGCCTCTTGTTTTTAATTTTACACATGATTTTGAAGCCCACAAAAAGCAGGATAAAAAATACAACGATGCCCAAAAGTATATAGAGTAGAATGCTCAACATCTTTCTTCCTCCTTTTTAGGATATAATGTACATCGACGAATGAATACCGACACAAAGGTTCAGGTAACGCCGGTTACATTATAGGAGGAGCACTGTTGTTGCCAGGTGGGTAATAAAGGAAGCCGACGGCTGAAGGCACTGCAACGCATTGCCGGAGGCTGCCGCCGTGTAAATACGGGGGGTATGTCGGGTTGCCAGGGGCAGGGAGGAAACTCCCGTCCCCCGCACTTGATGCTGGACAATGCGGACCTGAATCCGCTTGCCCTGGTTGCAGGCAACCTGCTGACGCACCTCAGCCATACTCGGGCTGGTTACCATATGCAGGAAGCTGCACGTATACAAAACGATATGGAACAACCTCACGGCGGTCTTCCCATGCCGCTTCAGGCCGGAAGAAAGCCGCTGTCTGAAATGCACCGCATCAAGATATGCCGGACATTGACTGGCCGATACCATAGAACACCCTGTCGGTTGTGGTTATATGAGCTGGGGAGCCTTCATGGGACACACTTTTACACAGGTCTTGCACTCAAGACACAGCTTGCAATCAACATGGGCACGGTCCTTCACAAATCCGATCGCTGTTCTGGGGCACAGGTCGACACATCCGCCGCAGCCTACACAGAGTTCTCTATCAACTCTAATCATGATACGTTCCTTTCACTTATGAAACATTCTAAAATCCGATCCCCACCGGTCACATCCTCTTTTTAAAAGGAGAGGAGCGCCGGGAGGATACTCTTGCTCTGATTACTTATACCACCCGGACCGTACAGGTCATGCCGGTCTTTACATCAATACCGACACCGGCAACGTCGGCGAAACCTTTCCAGACCGGAATGCACCACTTATTGCAGACATCGTTCCACTTGATGTCATAGTTGACCATCTTGCCGTTGATGTTATCCAGCATGGGTTTATACGGACACGGAACCGACCGGACGTCCTTCTTGATATCGATAGTGTCGTACAACTGATAGGAACAGGTGGTCCGCTCGAAAATGCCCCACAGGAATATATCTTTTCCGAATTGCTCAACACCCTTTTTAATATAGCGGTTGATCAACACGCCCAGGGTCAGCACAAAATGGTCGGCAAACTCTTTGTCGAGGCCTTTTTTAATGGCAAAATCAAGGTCGCGCAGGTGCATTTTTACCAGGGCGTCGCTGAACTTGTGCGGATAGGGGTCCACATCGCTGTAGGTTTTAACCAGGGCCTTGAAGGCATCTCCCAGGTCATCACGCTCATGGAACTTGCCGTCCATCCAGGCCAGGGCGGCCTCAGGGGCTGTAAAAAGCGATAAAGATGAAAGCACGCCGGCGGCAACGGCTGTTTTGGCAAAATCCCGGCGGTATATTTTCTCCGGCTCTTTGTTAACCGGGGTTGTTTCAGGTGTTTTCGTAGATTCTGTCAGATTTGTTTTCATGATTTCTCCCCTCCCTGTGATTGTTGCGGTTGATTGAGTGTAACCGAACAGGTTTCTCCCGGCGCCACCGTAATATCAATGCCGATCTGTCCGGCAACGCCCTTCCAGGTGGGGGTACACCATTTATTACAAACATCGTTCCATTCTATGGTAAACGTCTTGAGATATTTTTTACACTGTACCAGCAGTTCCTTGTAGGGGCACGGAAAGGTCCGCTGCCCGGGCTTTGCATCAATACGCTCAAAAAGCTGATACGCGCTGGGATTGTCGTCGAACATGCTCACAAGTCCCTTTTCGGCACCCTCCTTTTCCACCAACTGCCGCAGTTCCTGCAGCCAGGGCTTTTTGGTGTCGAGGTAATGCTGGATATACTCTTTTTCAATGTTGTGGTCGATGTAAAACTGCAGGCTGCGCATTTGCTGCTTGGTGACCACTTCATTAAACTTGTGCGGATAGGGCGACGTGCAGTCATAGGTCATATAATACGATTTCAGGGCATTACCCACATCGTCCCGCTTGAGAAAGGTGTCTTTTTTCACTTTGTCGAAAAACGCCCGGGCGGTCCCCGGCAGGCTCAGTGCCGTCAGGCACGAGAGCAGCAGCGTTCGTTTACCAAAGGTGCGTCTGGATACATCAGCCATAAAATAGTCCCCCTGTGTTAAAAATATGGTTTAGTTGTTCCACGCGGTATAAGGTCGGCCCATTACCCGCACTTCTCCACCATCGGTGGGGCAATGGGCTTACGCACACTATACTATCATTCAGCTTTGTCGCTCAACACCGGTCAGGCTAATCATTCTGCAACGCATAGGTAAGCACGTGCTTCGCCAGCATTTCAGCCAGGCGCACATCATCGTTGGGCGGTCTGTACATGGCCCAGGTCCCGGTGTACTGGTCCTGCACCGGCGCATTCGGGTCGGGAGCGCCCATCAAGGGATCATAGCCCAGGTGGCCGTACTCGCACACGTCGTATGCCAGCGACGGATCCTCATCTCCGCGCGACGAATACAGGGGTGTCTGCCGCGGGGGCGGATAGGTCCCTCCGTCTTCACAGCCGCCCATTTCAAAGCAGCACTCTTCGCCGTCGCATTCGGTTTCAACCCAGTTGCCCCAGTAGTCGGTAAACGGATGTCCCACGCCGGGATAGGTTTCATTGTTCCCTTCGGGCCAGTAGAGCCAGTTTTTATAGCCGATCTCTTTACCGATCTGGTTCGGGATCTCAACCAGGTTCAGCACGGAGTCGGCAACGATATGGGTAAAACCGACCACGATGTGCTTTACACCCCGGTTCTTCAGGTATTCAAGGGCGTCCCAGTAGCGGTAGCCCCATTTTCCGGACGGCAGTTGTTTGTCGCTTTCATACAGGTATGCATGGCCGAGATTTTCGCCGCGCATGGGACGGGTCCGTTCAGTTCTGCCGTTTTCGGGGTTTTCCTCTTTCACACCCATATAGGCTCCCACAATATTATCGGGGTCGAGATCGGGATGGGCGGTGAGCAGGAGCTGCTCCATGTTTTTAATAATAGTAAGGGTATCGTCTATTTTAGGGTCGAATGTCTCGTTGTTGCTCCAAATGGCGTGGTTCAGCACCAGCACACCGGTATCCTTGTCGGCAACCGTCGAAGAAAGGGAAGCCTCAATGGCCTCCATGTGCAGTTGCGCTATCACCTGGTCTTCGGCAACGGGGTTGATGCCGCTGTCGAGTGACGGTGTCGGGTTGGTGTCCGGCATGCCTTTGGAGCGGGTCCAGTTCTTCGGCTCCGTAGGGTAGGTGCGTTCCATCAGGTCTGAGGCGTCGTTGATCCATACAATGGGGGTGGCCGGTTCCTCGGCCGGGATGTTCAACTCATAATCGTTGGGGGTGTATAAATAGCGCGGGAAAGCATAATTCTCAGGGGTGCCGCCGCACATCCAGCAGGCCCAGTCCACAACAAATTCCAGGTTGTTTTCTTCTCCAAGGGTATCAAGTTCGGCTGAAAGTTGAGCCAGGGTACTCGCGGTAATTGCATTAAACGGGTCGACTCCGCCGAGGCGTTCATATTCAAAGGCGTATTTAATCTGCTCTTTGGCCGCATTGCCGGAGGAGAGAATTTGATTCCAGTTGTTTTTATTGAACGCATACAACATGGTCACCGGATGGTTGGGGTCATAGGAGAACATGTTGACACTGGCGTCAAACAGGTCCAGGGGGGTATATTCTTTGAACCCGCCATGTACAACGAGGATAACACCGATTTTGCCGGCAATCGCCTCCACAGGGCTGGAGGCATCGGCCTGTTTCTTTTCCCAGGCCACCATGGCGCGTTTGGTCATCTGGACAACATCAAACGTTTTGGAAAAACGCGGTCCGCCCATGGTATTATCGGCGATGATGATCTTGGAAACGCCCTGGTCAAGGAGACGCTCGGCCGGCCCGTCAATGTCATACCGGTCCGGATTGCAATTGGCCCAGGGGCCGTTTTCTTCCAGTTCGCCACAGTAGGTAATGGGATCTTTATTCGCGCATCCCGAGAAGATCAAAGCAGGAAAAAGCAAACACACAAAACTTACAAACAACAAAAAACGGTTTTTACGTAACATTGTACCCTCCTTATTGAAATATAGGTAATATTGCACCTGTATTTGGCCGCTGCATGCCCACACATGTTTTCAAAAAAACCTGCTCGCCCATGGCATATATACGGCTCTTCTTTCTTATATATACCATCTTTTCGGACCCGGGGGAAGGTTGGGCGCTGCACAAAAAACCCTGATTTTTCTATCAGGGTTTTTTGCATGTACGGTTTTATGCCACGTGCATTCCTGCCAAGCGGTTTTTATCCTTTAACGATATCTTCAGCCGATGCACTCCAGTGTTTCTCTATCAGTTCGGCAATCTGGGGGCGCTCTTTCCTGATCTGATCGATATGGCTCATAATGGCCTTCTGCATAACATAGGGAGCGGTATTCTCACTGACATACCCCTCGTACATCTCGTTGTCCGTCAGGCTGAAAATGTAGTCCAGTTCTTCATCCTGCATGTTGCCGAGACCGAACCCCTGCAGCGCTTTTTCAATTTCGCCCGGCCAGCAGTATTCAAAGCTTTCGCGCCAGAAATTGGTATAGTCTTCATACCCCTTACCTTTATCCTGCACCTTCAGGGCGGCATGGGCTGCGCGGTAGCCGTACATCAGGGCTGACTGGCAATAGGTTTCGATAAAAGCGGCGGCATCACCCACCACTACGATATTGCCTTCCACCGGATTCATGATACAGGTGTAAAAGTTGAGTACGCAGGCTGCTTTATGTACGATTTTGGCATTGGTGAACCATTCGTTGAACGGACCGTCGTTCAAGAACCAATCGAGTCCCATTTTGGCCGGCATGCCGCAGGGCGTACCGCAGAACACATCCAGTATGGGCTTGTCGCCCTCCTTGGCATCGGGAAGGTATTTGGGCACCATGTAGACCTGGCCGCGGCCCCAGGGGGTGTGTCCCTTGCCGACGCAGGTAATCCAGGAATCCCAGTAGGGATAGTCGACTTCGTCCAGGAAGTACGATGCCACTCGGAAGGATCCGATATATTTGCGGGTTTTAAACAACTCAAGACCGGTAACAATCTGCGAGTTGACGCCGTCGGCGGCAAATGCCGCTTTGCACCGTATCTCTTTAAGGCTGCGGGTATAGTTGTCGCGCAGGGTGACCTTAACCCCACCGTCGATGTTTTCCGCTCGGATTCCGGCGGTTTCGGTCAAAACATCACAGCCGTTGGCCATGGACTCTTCCAGCAGGTTGCGCAGAATGATTTCCTTGGTATAGGGCAGTGCCACGCCCTCTTTTTCATTGCCCATGGTGAGCTTGTACCCGCCGGGCGACAAACGCGAACTTTTAACCATCTTCACATACGGATGTCCGTATTTTACGGTAAACCCGGTCTTCTCGAAGTGGAGATCATTGTCGACAAACCGTACGGTTTCTCCGTGGGTGTTGGGCTCATTGATCAGCATGGTACAGCATGAGCGGTTGATTTTGGGAATATCTCTTTTAACGTCTACCAGCAGGACATCCTGACCGGCGCCTGAAAGCTCTTTAGCTATCATCAAACCTGCCGGCCCGGCACCGATCACGACAAAATCATACGCGTTTTTCATTATGAGTGCTCCTACTCACGATATAACTTTTTTGAAAATTATGCTTTGAATGCCTCTCACAAAAAAGGAGGGGGTTGCAAGAGGCGAACACAGCAATGATATTTTTTCACAGACCCTTATGGGGTATCGCCTCTACGGCAATTGCCTGTCGCCCTGTTATTGACCCGGTTCCGACTCACCGAACGGGTTACTGGAAAAGTTCAGCAGCATAACATCCGGGAAGCGGCAGTCGCAGTATATGGCGTCTACGCCGCAACTGGCCCGACAGGTACCGCATTCGATACATGATTCCTGGTCAATAAAGGATTTGTCGTCAATAAACCGTATGGCAAGCCGCGGGCAGAGATTCACACAGGCTCCGCATCCTACACATACTTCTCGATTTACTCTCATACATTCTCTTCCATCTGAAATGAATGTCGGTTACTGCCCGGGATTTTCTATCTGTTGCAGCAGCCGTTGCCGTATTTCTTCGGGGCAGCCTGCCGCAATCATTTCCCAGGATTGCTGTTTCCCTATTTCATCTTTCAGTGCTCTATACATTGCACATTTTGCATGAACACTGTCTATACTCTTCTCGTCCATGATACTGCCGGTTCCGTTCAGGTCGGAGCTGGTTACATTCTGCACTGCCGACATACATCAAAAAAGTCGTCCGGCAGAGAAACCTTTTTCGATATCTGCTCAAGTTGAAATTCAGGGGCAAAGGGTTCTCCGCATTTCGTACAGCGTTTCATTTTGAAGCCGACCTTCCAGTTATCCATAATGCGGGCCGGTCCTTCCAGTGTTTCGCCGTCCGGCACTGTTGCCTTTTCCCCTTCGGCAATGTCGCGCATGGTAATTGCGCCGGTCGGACAAACAGCTACGCAGGTTCCGCAGCCGATGCAGTCTTCCGAGCGCTGAAAAAACGGTGCTGCAGCAATGCGCTCATAGCCGCGGTTTGCAAAATCAACGGCGCTGACACCGACGATTTCGCGGCAGGCCCGGACGCATTGTCCGCAGGCGATACACAGCTCATTGCGCGGGGTAAAACGCTGGGGCTGAACAACTCCCAGTGCCTGTGCCATGTCCTGCAGCACTTTTGCCTGGGGGGCTTCGGCCAGAAGCAGCTCAATGATGAATTTTCTGATATTCAGAACGCGCTCGGTTGCGGTTTCCACGACAAGCCCGTTTACCGCCGCAAAAGTACAGGCGGACACGATCTGGGTACCGTTATCACCCGCTACTTCAACCGCACACAGCCTGCAGCCGCCGTACGGGGTGAGGGATTCGTGGTGACACAGGGTCGGTATCCAGATGCCTGTTTGTTGTGCAGCTTCCAGTATCGTCGTTCCTTCGGGAACCGTAACCGCTTTACCATCAATAGTTATTGTGATCATTGCATGTACCTCTGTTTACCGTACAATAAGTTCTTTCCGCGTTATTTACGTCAGCACCGCGCTCACCGGGCACACTTCCCGGCAGGCGCCGCATTTTATACATTTTTTGGTATTGATCTTATGGGCCTTTTTCTTCTCGCCGGTCACCGCATCTGCGGGGCAGGCCTTTTTGCAGGCACCGCAGCCGATGCAGGTCTTTTTGTCCACGGAGAAGGTAATCAGGTCTTTACACACACCCGCCGGACATTTTTTTAGGAGGATGTGCGCCAGATATTCGTCCTTGAAATACTTCAGGGTCGACAGTACGGGATTGGGGGCGGTGCGCCCAAGAGCACACAGGGCCGAATCATTGATAAGCCCGGCCATATCCTCAAGGCGCGTCAGATCTTCAAGCTCGGCTTTCCCCTCGCAGATATCGGTCAAAATTTCCCGCATCCGTTTCACACCGACGCGGCAGGGGGTGCATTTGCCGCAGGATTCACTTTCGAGGAACTCCAGGAAATATTTGGCGACATCGACCATACAGGTCTTTTCATCCATAACGATCAGACCGCCGGAACCCATGATCGAGCCGGATTTTGTCAGTGCGTCATAGTCCACCGGCAGGTCTATCAGGGATTCGGGAATGCAGCCGCCCGACGGACCACCGGTCTGCACGGCCTTGAAGGCCCTGTTATTGGGGATGCCGCCGCCGATGTCGAAAATAATGTCCCGCAGGGTTGTTCCCATGGGAACCTCAACCAAACCGATATTGTTCACATTGCCCACAAGGGAGAACACTTTGGAGCCTTTGCTGCCGTCGGTGCCGATGGATGAAAACCATTTAGCCCCTTTTGCCGCTATAACCGGCACGGTTGCCAGGGTTTCTACATTATTAATAATAGTCGGTTTGCCCCACAGACCGCTTTCAGCCGGAAACGGGGGCCGCTGGCGGGGTTCACCGCAGTCGCCTTCAATGGATTTGATCAGGGCGGTTTCCTCGCCGCACACAAATGCGCCTGCACCGCGGCTGATGGTAATATCAAAATTAAAACTGGAGCCGAGAATCTTTTCGCCCACCAGGCCGTGCTCGCGCACCTGCTCCAGGGCTTTTTCCAGACGCTCTATCGCCAGGGGATACTCATCCCGGACATAGATAAAACCGCGGGTTGCACCGATGGCGTATCCACCGATGAGCATACCCTCGATAACCGCATGGGGGTCGCCTTCGAGGATGCTGCGGTCCATATAGGCACCGGGGTCGCCCTCATCGGCGTTGCAGATCAGGTACTTTTCATCAGAACGGGCACTCAGGCATATTTTCCATTTCCTGCCGGTAGGAAACCCTGCCCCACCGCGTCCGCGCAGGCCTGCACGTTCAACGTCTGAAGCAATCCGCCCGGGGCTGCTTTTTTCCAGCACGCTTGCCAGGCTCTGGTACCCGCCCTTGGCGATATATTCGGTTATATTTTCCGGGTCGATAAAACCGCAGTTGCGCAGGGCTATACGGTTCTGCTTGCGGTAAAATGGAAGTTCCGCATACAGCGGCACATCATCAACGCCCCCAGCGGTTCCGTTGTAATCCCGGGCCGTGCCCTCGATCAGGAACGGTTCCGCCGTTATTTTTCCCAGGGCGCCTTCAAGAACCTTGCCCTTTTTAGCGGCAGCCACAAGCTCTTTTGCCTTTTCCGGCGTTACATTGCCGTAAGTCAGACGCGGCCGACCGGGAATGATGATGTCGACCAGGGGCTCAAGATAGCAGAGTCCGATGCAGCCGACTTTCTGCACCACTGCATCCATCTTTTTCTTTTTGACCTCAGCAGTAATTGCCTGCAACACCGCATCTGCACCGGCTGCAATACCGCATGAAGCTGAGCCGACCATAATTTTTGTGGATTCCGGAAAGAGGGTTGTTAACCCTTCCTTTTGCAGCTTTGCCAATCGTTTGGAAGTTGAGCCCTTCATCACTTTTTGTCTTTTCTATACTGGTTCAATATTGTTGCGGTTTTTGTTTGGGTCATGGATCCATGAATATCATCGTTGACTTTGACGACCGGAGCCATACTGCAGCATCCGAGACAGCGCACTTTTTTCAGCGTGAACTGCCGGTCGGTGCTGGTGCCTTCGTCACCGTTTAATTCCAGCTCTCTGGCAACCATCTGGGCCAGGTTGTCGGCATTTTTAACATGACAGGCCGTCCCCTCACATACGGAGATGGTATGCTTGCCCTGGGGTTCCAGGTTGAATGAATTATAGAAAGAGGCAACGGCAAAAAATTTGCTGAGCGGTATGTCCAGTTCCCGGCCGGCCTGCTGCAACGCTTCTTTAGGGAGATACCCGAATGCGCTCTGGATATCCTGCATCAGGGAGATGAGTGAATCCTGCCCGGAATCATACTGTTTCAAAATAGCTGCAATGGATGCTTTACTTGAAGATTTCATGAAGTTTTCCTGCTTTCTCAAGTTCTTCGTTAAACGTATCGATTTCCTTCTGGATAACCGGCATCAGCTGCTGCGGCAGTGTGAAAAACCGTTTTTGCTGAGCCAAAAATGTCTGCACCGGCTCGCGCTTTGACACTTTCTGGGTAATGGTAATAGTACCTTCTTCGATTTCGTAGAGTGGGAAATACCCGGTGGCGACCGCCAGCTTACCCATGCGCATGGTCTGCCCGTTGGGAAACATCCAGCCCGTCGGACACGGTGTGAGTATCAGTATGAATGCATTTCCCGCGGCAGCGATACCCTTCTTGATTTTTTCGATCAGATCGAAGGGATGGCTGGGGCAGGAGGTGGCGATGTAGTCGAATTCGGATTTTTTCACCACCGGCGGCATGTGCTTTTCCTGTATGACCCGGGCGACCTCTTTCTCGCCGTAGGGATGTACATCCTCTTTCAGGATGAAGGGTTTCGGAATTGCTTCCCTCAGCATTTCATCAATATAGGCCTCATTATCAAAACAGAGATACAGCGCCGACTGGTCCTTCTTCAGAGCACGTGTCAGGGCCGTGAAATCGTCTTCAAGAATCCGCCGGTTAAAGCCGATTACCGCTTTTTCAACAGCCTTATGCCGGGTTTGAGAGGCGCGGGCGGCCTCCTCGTTTACTTTCTCTACGGTGTCAAGGAGGTTTTCGATAAGTGCGTCGGTAGCAATGGTATCGTGGGCAAAGTTGCGGCCGGGAAGTACCGAACCCGTCACGGATTCGGAAACCTGGTCCGGAGCTATGGCCGTTGGTGCCAGCGCCTTGGAAGCAATGCGGGCCGCCGCTGCCTTGCCGCAGCCTTTGCATGAGCGCCTGCCGGAGAGAAACTGTTCTTTTTTTGATAATAATTTGGGAACATAGACTGAAAAAGTATCCATTACCTGTATGCTCTCCTCAAGAGAATCATCTTATTTTATTAACCATGGGGGGCGTTCTACCGTCGGTTCAAGCGTAATGCACCCGGTCCAGCACTGCTGTATGCAAACACCACAGCCTTTGCAGTACTGCAAATCAGCCTCATAGTAGCCTTCGTCATTTTCATGAATGGCGCCGTCAGGACAGGACAGAAAACAGACACCGCACTGGATACACTTTTCCTGATTCCAGACGGGACGCTCAAAGCGCCAGTCTTCATTGGTGTCGAACCTGGTGGCAATGGGGATTGTTGATCCGAATGAAATAATGTCGTCTTTTTTCATGGTTTTGCGGGCAATTAATGGTTTAAAATATATTTTAATAGATGTAGTCTGTTAGACTATTAATAATAATACGTGACGGACCGTTGATTGTCAAGTAAAAATATGCTGCATCTAAATTATTCTATAAGAATGCATTAAACACTATAGGTACATATACCCTTTTAGGAAATGCTTTATTAGATTGCAGACACCTGCCTTTTCAATCAGATCTGTCGTATTAATAGCCGGGGAACCCCATCCTGCTTGCCGGTTTCATTAACCGGGCAGCCGCCTCGGGCTTGAACATTGCTACCTTCTGAGCAATAACCGGGCGTTCCTCCTTGATCCGCTCCATGTGGGGAGTAAGACCCCGCACCAGCCCCCGGTACATTAAAAACGGGTTCATCGTCCAGGGAAGCTTTTCGGTGACAATGTTGTGGAGGTAATTTTGCTCATCCTCGGTGAACAGGCGGTTAAAAATCGGATAGCAGACAAATTCCTTGTAATCGTGGGTTTCAGCCCAGTTTTTCTGCCACCATTCGATATAATCAAGAACCCCTTCCCGGTTTATCTGGCCGGTATGCAGCGCTTTACTCACGGACATGGCTGCCTTGTGGCCCGAAAGAAGGGCTCCGGTATTTTCCGCTTCGGCAAACCAGCAGCTGTCACCCACAAAAAGCACCCTGTCCACATAGGGTTCTTTTGCCGGGCCCCAGTTGCTGACGACGGCACAGCGCTGGTGGGTGATTTCAACGTTGTTGAACCATTTCTTAAAGGCGCTTTCCTGGGTCAGGAACTTTAAGCGCTCTTCCCCCACGATATACAGCCAGTACTCGTCTTCGCGGTACACCGCCGGCAGCATTGAGAACATGACGGTTCCCAGGGGCGGCGGCGCAAAAGCCAGACCAAGGGCAATCATCTCGGATCGGTCAAAATTCACACCGGTTATATAATAGCTGTTGGCCCGCCCGGTATTAATGAATACCCGGTCTTTATTCAAACCGAGCTTGCGGGCCAGACGGGAGTTAACGCCGTCGGCCGCAATACAGAACGTTCCGTAGAAGGTGTCGCCTTCGTGCGTTTTGATTTCAACGCCGCTTGCCGATGTGCGGACATCCACAACATTGCGTTCCAGGAAGTATTCAACACCTGCCTGTTTACCCTCTTCGTACAAACCTCCCAGCAGGGCTCCTTTGTCGAAAACAACCGCCGGTGTTCCCCGGCCTGATGAGTTGGCTTCATAATCGCCTATTTCAATCCGGTCTTCAGCGTTAGGGGCCACAAAATGCAGCGCATAAAACTCCCGGTAGTCACCACTGTAATTAACGGTAAAATTATTAACCGGAAAGACCCATTTTTTCTGCTCGGTTGAGAAATACATCCGCTCGTTGTAAAAAGAGTCCATATTCATGAGAAACATCTGGGCGCACGATCGCTGGATTTTGGACGGATCGGTTTTACGCTCAAGCAGGGCGACCCGTAACCCGTTTTGCGCGGCTGTTTTCGCTGCTTCAAGCCCTGAGGTACCCCCTCCGACAACTATAAGATCGTATTGTGTAGCCATGAAGTTTCTCCTATTTTATGTGGATTCTGTTTTTTGTTTGCGCAACAGACACCCCTTGCTCAGCCCCGGATACCACCGTAGTCATTGCAAGAGATATATTCTTAGCATATAAGTATGTAAGATGTAGTCCGATAAGATACTATTTATATACCAAATTTAATCAACAGTGCCTTTATTGTCAAGCAAAAAAGAGTGCCGCACCTTGAATAAGTAAGCGCTTCCCTGCCCGCATGGGGCGTACCAATACAGGATATGTTGCATGAGAAGGAGGTAATGCGGGGTGGGAGGCGCGGAGGCAGGATTACATGACTGAGGGAATGTACGTTTTGCGGCGGTCTCTCATCAACTTTTAAGAATATTACCGTAAAACGAATCAACCACGGGAACCATAAGCTTTGAAATTTCTTTCAAAAACTTCTTGCCGAACGGGGTAAGTGAATAGTATTTCCTGTTGGCTCCCTGTACGGAAGGTTCTTCGGAACTCCTTAAAATACCTTCCTGTTCCAGTGTTCGCAGTTTTTTGTAGAGGTTGTTGCGGTCTATATCAAAGGTGCCGTTGGTTATTCGGAATATGTCTGATTTTATTTCATAAGCATACTTGGGTTGCTTGTCGATGAGCGACAGGACTATAAACTGGAGGAAACCCCGTTTGATATCGAAAAGGAGCTGTTCGATGTGCTTATCAATAATCTGCTGTTCAGTCTGCTTGGTTTTTTTCACGGATGTATACCTTTCCCCTGGTAGCCTTATAGTAGTAGTTATAAGGAATATATGCCAAAAGACTACTTCTTACAGAATCAAATGTCAAGAAAAAAATAAATGTATTATATCAATAGTGCATTATTTACTTAGTTTACTAACAAAAAAGGCCTATCCGGCAAGGGAAATTCGCCTCTTTTGCGTAACGTATCCGGACAGCCGACTGTCAGTATACCATAGAGTTTCGCATGGTATGGGACAATCATGATGAAAAAAAACAAAAAAAAGCTTCTTAAACGGAATAACCGTGCCGAAAAATAAATACGTTGAAAAATCCGACATTTTGCGGTAATGATTGTAGACGATATAGCGAGGACTTCTGATGTCAAGGGGTAAGCAACAGCCTGCCTCCTTGTCGGAAACACCCAAATATTTCAAACAGGATTGACGGACCCATGATGCAGAAACCCGGTTTTATGAATGAAAATGAAGTTGTCAGGAAATACCACGATCAAATTGTATTTGATTTAAAACGGGCTTTTCTGCAATTCATAACGCTGCTCATTATCGACCAGGGACCTAAATACACCTATGAAATAAAGGCCGAAATCCTTAAACAGACCCGCGGCGGGTTTGATATCGACCGCAACAACCTCTACAAAAAACTGCGTTCCCTTGAACGCGACGGCATTCTGAAAAGCCACATGGAGCCGTCCGAACGGGGCGCCCAGCGCAAGTATTACACCATAACCCCTCTGGGCAAAAAACTGCTCAAAAGAAATTTCGATTTAATGTCCCCCCTGATGCAATCCCTGCGCGATAACATTACCACCAAGCTGGACGTATAGGAAAGCTGAGTAAGGTTCGACGGTTGGAGAAAAAGGCAAACCGACCTGCCAGGATAAGTCTATCTAAACACTGCTGAAACAAAAGACTGGCATAAAATGCTCAGATACTAGGCGCGCGAAACCCTAAGGAGCGAGGCGCTTTAGTCCCAAATCAAACGAGGATTCGTCGCGAGGGTACCGAACTGCGTGGAGATACCGGCTGCACGGACCGGAAGCCGAAGAATCGTACTTGTTGTACGTTGATGAGGCTGGAGGGAGTACGGTCGGTAGATTCGGGTAGTTCGGCAGCCGCAGCAGAATTCTTCTTTTGTTTTGGGACTAATCTTTGAAGCAGAGTTTCTCGATAATCTGCTCTATCTTTTTCTGCTCATCGCCGGATATGTTCGTCATTTCAAAACCGGCGTCGAAAAAGTCGGCGTACATTTCCTTATGGCACCATTTGCATTTGGCGGATACGGTTAGATAATCATTATCACCGGCTTCCTTCTTCATTTGAATTTTCAGGTTATACTTGCCGCCCGGATCAACCCGGGTTTCACACATAAGCAGAAGCCCTTCGGGTGTCAGGTCGACCAGGTAGCCGATGAGGGCCGATGTGTCGCGCTCCAGCACTTTCATGTAATAAATAAGCTGGCGCCTCTTATAAATCCTTTTTTCAGTCATAGCGTGCCGCCATTTCAATGCTACCGCAGTCTTGCCGGTGGTTTGTGATGATGGCTTTCTTATAGACTATAATTAATTGTCTGTCAAAAACAAAACAGAGTGAGAATCCTGCCGGAGATGAACCGGGGGAGGCACATCCAATGCTATTTCCGCTGTTTTTTCTGCTTCAGCTCCCGGGTCAATTTTTTATTCTGCTCCTCAAGATCTGCCATGCGTTTCATCTGTTCTTTCAGACGCAGTATTTCCTGGCGCAGTTTTGCCGCATCGGCCGTGAGCCTGTGCTTGACGTCATCGTAGAAAGTACAGCGGTTGCGTCCGTCTTCTTTGCTGGCATACAGGGCCTGATCGGCCCGGTCAATGGCATCCATAACGGAATTCATGCTGGTTTCAAATTCTGCAACACCGGCAGAAATGGTAATATGATACTCCTGCTTGTTAATGGCGTAAGGTGTGGTTTCAATGGTGCGGCGCACATTTTCAATCAACTCCAGGGTATGTTCCTTGGTATACCCGTAAAATATGCCGGCGAATTCTTCGCCGCCATAGCGGTAGGCATGGGGAATGGCGTTCTTTATCAGTGCGGCGGTCTGCTGCAGCACCCGGTCGCCTACCGGGTGACCATAGGTGTCGTTTAATACCTTGAAATGATCGATGTCCATCATCACAATAAACAGTTTCTTTTCACCACGTTTGAACTGCTTGAAAAGCTTGCCCATCTGCTCGTTCAACTTGCGTTTGTTGTACAGACGGGTTAGGTCGTCGATATAGACCTTGCGCGCCTGAACCCGGTTCCTGTTGGCCTCAATAATGCGTGCCAGTACCGGCGTAACGCTTTCAACCGTTTTTTTCCAACCGTCCTTGTCGAAACCATCCGTGCTCTGGCGGGTAATACGATAGTGCCCGATCTGTTCTCCTTCCACCACCAGGGGCACATCCAGGCTGGTTTCCTGTACTTCCTGGAGGGTGACCTCACTCACGGCTTCCGGCAGCGGAGGGTGTTCTTCTTCCATGTCATACCGAAAGGTCTCACCGTCGGTTTTCAGTTCGGCCGCCAGAAATTTATCGTCGTCGAACAGAAACACCTCTATCTGTTTGGCATCCAGAAAACGCAGGAACTGCTTGACGGCATCTTCAAACGGTGCCAGTACCATCCTGACCAGCAGGTGATGCTCAACCAGACGCTCATCGAGCAGTTCCAGCTCATGGACATGAGCCACCTGCGATTCGACCAACTCATTTTTTATGTGCTCGAGACAGGCAATCCGCAACTCGGCGGTCTGAACCTCTTTTGTATAAAAGCGATGAAACTCCACCAGGGTGGCCAGCTTTTTATACACCCGCACAAGCCGGTCCTTGGCCTTTTTTCCAAGCACCCCGAGCTTGCCCTGCTCCAGGCAGTCCAGCAACTCGCTGCCCAGTGTTTCCCTTATTTTGGCAATGGAGGCGGCCGGAACGCTGCGGGAAAAATCGAGAGTTATCCGGTCTTCAATTGCCCGCCTTTTATCGTTCAGTTCTTGCAGCAAACTGTCGTCGAAGGGGCGGTCATTGGCCCTTTTTTCAATTTCCTGGAATATGTCGTTAACGATTTTGCGGGCTTTTTTCATGTTTAACGGGGGTTGTTTGCGGGATGTTATTGTAACGCGCTTCTGCCGTCATGCACATCAAGAAGGTGTAGGCAATTGATGTTCGTATACAAGAACGAGAGGGGTCCGCCCATGCGGGCCCCTCTGTCTGGATGTTAATAATCCCAGATGTGGGAATCTCTGGAAATGACGCTTTCGATTTGCTCGACTTTTTCCACCGTTTTATCGAGCTGAGCGGGTGTTATCTTTGTATTACCCTTTTTTAATTCAGCCTGCATCTTGACCACTTTTGCCCGTAGCGTATCGATTGAAGACAGCAACGAATCCATCTTTGCACAGCAGTCTTCAATTTTTTTCGGGTCGCAGGCCGCCCCTCCTGTTTGAGCCTGAACGGGCAATGCCGCAATGAGAGAAACGATACAAATGCTCACGAAACAGAGAACTGTTTTTTTCATGGTGCCGTGTTCCTCCTTTCATATGCTGACGTGTTGATATTTGATTGGTCCGGCATATCTCCGGCGATTTGAAACGCTTCTAGTTGTATGCGATTATTGTATCCTTGTCAACAGGCATTTATTGTCGATTTTCACCCGACGGATTGCCGTTTGCGCTTCATATCCGCACGGCAGCGCTACCGGACACAGGGCTGTTGACAGATAAAATCTTTTTTTACTATACTACCTGAAACGGACAAAGGTGCCTTTATGACACACAGGGAGAACAGACTGCTACTGGTGTTTTGTATCGCGTTCCTGGTTCTTTTGCGCACTCCCAGCTTTTTTCAGCCCCTCTGGAACATGGATGAAGCCGAAACCGCCGTTATTGCAGACATCATTCTCGACGGCGGCATACCCTACCGGGACGTGGTCGACCACCGGCCTCCTCTCACCTATTATGTAAAAGCCCTTGTTTTCTTATTTACCGGTCAAAACAATCTCGTTGCCATGCGCTGTGCCTTGACGCTGCTTATGATCGCACAGCTTCTCCTGATATACCGCATTGCGTCACACTACATCAGCCGCAGTGCGGCCCTGCTTTCCGCCTTTCTTTTTGCATTCATGACAACCACCGCCTTCTCGCCCCTTGATGCGTTTGTGTTTCACACGGAATGGTGTGTCATCCCCCTCACAACACTGGCCGCCTGGCTTCTTTTACACAGTCTTGCGCAGAGAAAACACCGGGGGAATTTCATTGTATGCGGCGGGTTGTACGGTCTGGCCTGTTTTGCCAAGCAGCCCGCTTTTTTCGACATGCTCGGTGCTCTTGCGTTTCTACTGTTTCTGTCCTGCAGCAAAAACATCCGCGCTGTTGTGCCGAACACCCTGTCCGCAGCATTCTTTCTTTTGCTGGGATGCCTGATACCGTTTACCGTGGTGACGGCTTTCTTCTTCTTTGCCGATGCGCTGCCTGACTTCATTTTTTACGCCTGGACCTATAATACCGACTATTACATGGCCGCCATGACAATACCCCGCAGGATCACCGGTCTGCTGCTCGGCCTTAAAATGGCATGCACACCCATGAACATCGGTTTCCTCACTGTGCTGGGTATGCTTTTCACGGTCTTGAACGTTGCGGCATCACGTAACAAAGGCCGGGATGAACAGAAACGGCACATCCTGAAGCTCTTTTTTCCGTTCTGGGCCGTCAGTTCATGTATCGGGGCTTCCCTGTCCGGGCGTGTTTTTGGGCACTATTTCATCCAGATTTTTCCTCCCTTCTGCATCCTGGCCGGAATGGCTTTTGAGGGTATGATTGCCGCTCTTGGTACACTTCCCCTGCCCCGTTCCTTCGCACACTATAAGAGGCGATTCGGCGTTGCCGCTATCGCCCTGTTTTTTATAGCCATTCCCGGCGTGCTGTCCCTGGAGTCGCTTATTCCGACCATTAAGCGCTTCGGCAATCCTCTCCGGAAAACAGAGCTTGAGGTGGCCTCATACATCAATCAAAACAGCACCCCGGAGGACAGACTGTTCGTCTGGGGATTCAACCCCGAACTGTATGTACTCTCGGACAGGATGCCGGCATCCCGCTTTATCTACTGCACCTTCATAACCGGGCTCATCCCCTGGGTCAACAAAGATCCCGGCATCCCCACCGCCCATTGGGCCGTGCCCGGCACCATGGATATCATGCTTCGTGAACTCCGGGAAAACAGGCCGAAGTTTCTTATTGATGCAACCCCTTCCAACAAAGGCTTTTTCGGCAAATATCCCGTGAAAAACTTTCCGCGATTACAACAACTCATCAACAGCAATTATATACCCGACAGCGTGGCCCATGATCGAAACGGGAGATTACACTATCGAATGTACCGTTTGGCACGGCCGCTGCCGGATACAGAACACCCGGGGCACTGAAGGCCTAACCGGCACCGTATCTTCCATACAAGCCGCTTAAATGTGGCCTGCCGTGCAGAAATATGGTATCGTTCTTCACTGTAATACCCATAACCTGTTTGATGGCTGCTGAAAAAACATGACAAACAACGACATTTTAAAAAAATTGAGAATAGCCCTTTCTCTCAAGGACACGGATATAATTGAGATTTTAAAATGTGCGGGTCTTGATATCAGCAAAACCGAATTGAACGCGCTTTTCAGAAACCCGGGACACAGGAACTACAAGGAGTGCGGAGACCAGCTCCTGCGGCGGTTCCTCGACGGCCTGATTGTTAAAATGCGCGGTCCCCGGGAATCCCGACAGGATACAAAAAAGCGCCCTCGCAGAAGAGTGCGCATAAAACCGGCCGATGAATGAAGCACTGCACAACCGCGTATCATTACACACGGCAGCCTGACTTTATCAACACGCCGCCTTCAGCAAAGGAGCACTATGGCACCAAAAAAAACAACCTGCGAAAAATGCAAAGCAGACTGTTGCCACAACCTGGCCATACCGACTACCCGCCCCAGGAACCGGAGCGAAATCGATTATCTCAAGTGGCACCTGCAATATGACACGGTGCGGGTGTTTATCCAGAGCCGGCGCTGGTATATACTGGTCGAAGGCAAATGCATGTACCTGTCGGAAAACCACCTGTGCACAATATACGACAGACGCCCCGCCATCTGCCGGGACCATGCCTCAGAAAACTGCGAGGCAACCGGCAAGTGGTACGATGTCATGATCTCGACCCCTGATGAGCTGGAAGCCTATCTCAAACACAAGAAGAAACCATCCCAGCGCAAAGCCGCCTGAAGCCAAAGGGCGTTTCTTGTCTACGAGAAGAGCAGTAACCCTAACTATTTATATTACCATTGAAAATCGATACCATACACACACCTTGTCCTCTTTGCCTGACGCTGGGAGCACCTGTGTTCCACCGCGACAACAGGCGCCGCTACTATCGCTGCCGACAATGCGGCCTGGTGTTCATACCGCCGGAGCAGCACCTCTCAGCCGAAGATGAAAAAACCCGATATGACCTGCACAGCAACTCTTCCGATGATTCCGGGTATCGGCTTTTTTTAAGCCGCCTGTTTGCCCCGCTGCACGAGCGCCTAAAACCTGGAAGCTGCGGCCTTGATTTCGGTTCCGGCCCCGGCCCGACACTCTCGGTGTTGTTTCAAGAGGCCGGTCATACCATGAAGCTCTACGACCATTTTTACGCCCCCGACAGCACTGTACTCAACGCACACTACGATTTCATTACCGCTTCCGAGGTAGTCGAACACCTGCACAACCCTCGCATGGTCCTGGAAAAACTGTGGGGATGCCTGAAGCCGCAAGGATATCTGGGAATCATGACAAAACTCGTAAAGAACCGGGACGCGTTTGCCGGATGGCATTACATACACGACCCCACCCACGTGTGCTTTTTTTCCCGCGAGACTTTTTCATGGCTGGCTGAAGCATGGCAGGCGAAGCTGACGTTCATCGGCAGCGACGTCATGATTTTTCATAAGGAAACAATAAACTGAGCTGGTCCTTTCAATACCGGAAAAGTTTCTGGAAGGCCCGCACAAGTGCAATTCAGAATATCCATGATGCTTGTCCCGGCAAACCACACCAAAGCACACAAGAGAAAGATGGTGCTGAGACGCAATTCATGGTAGGATGTTTGCTTTATCAAATAATGGAAAAGGGAGCATCGTAGGAATGAAAAAAGGAATGAGCCTGAGAACGAAATTTTTCCTGTTTGCAATGTTCTTCATTGTTGTGTCGGTATGCCTTACCGGGGCGGTATGCATAGTGAGTTATGGAAAAATAAAAACAACCCTGGCAAGCAACCAGAGCGCATTCACTCCGGAAGCAACTGCAAACATCTCCCAAAACTATCACAGTCTGTCCGAAGCCGTCCATGCCGTTATGAGTGATTACACCGGCATCATTACGGCGGTAATCCTGTTTGCACTTGCATTCGGCATTCTGAATACCTTTGTAGTCGCAACCCGTCTGATAAAACCGGTTCACATGATTATCACCCTGATTAACGAAAAAATCGAAGCACTGAACCTCCCTCCGGACAAAAAAAGTGAAATTAAACAGCTGCTCAACGCTCTCAACATCCTGACCGAAGGAAAAAACCTGACCTCCTCGTAGGCACACAGATCCAGAGATCTACCGACAAAGAAAAGCCCCCTAGACGCTTAACTATCTGTAATAGCTTTACTTTAGAGCCGACACCGCAGCTCCCCGGCTACCCTGCCGCATGCACTTCGCGGTCAATCAACTACACCTTTGCCTTGACATTAGCAGTCGTTAGTATTATTCTATTAAAATATATCTCAAGCAAATACATTGTGAAAGACTATATTGTTAAAATCAATTCACGGAGGATACAGAACAATGAAACAGGTACAAGCTCTTTTTTCCGCAGTACTCTGCATGCTCATGGTGATAATGGCATACAGTGCCGCCGCGGCAGCCGACACGGCAAACAAGACCGCACCTGAGCAGGGCGCAAAAGCCATTGCCATAGACGCCGATCTTGGCAGCACCCATCCTGAAGTTGAGGAAGGTATTACCTGCAATGACTGCCATGAAATCAAGCTGGATGCAAACTCAAGCGCAACGCAGGCCTGGCTGACCGACGATTACCTCAAATGGAGCAAGGGTGAAGGCATCCTGCCGGAAAACAAACTGTGGGAGGCCATTGTCGCGTCCCTCGGCAAGAAAAAAGACAAAATGCGCACCTATATTCTGGCTACCTGCCTCAATAACACTCCCCTGTCCACCACAGCCGAGTGGTCTCTGGACCCCGAAGAAAAAATACTCTACGGTCTGCATGAGCAGGGCACCCAGAAGTTGCTGCATATACAAAAGAATCCCAAGGTGAGCCTGAACTGGCACAAAGAATTTGAAACCTTTAACGACTACCGTTGTATTCAGATTCTCGGCCGGGCTGAAATTATTGAAGGCACCGACCCCCGCTACGAAAAAATATTAATCGACGTTCTTGACTATGAAGAAGGGGCCAAAAAAAAGAAAATGACCCCCAAGCAGTTCCGGGACACTATAAAGTCGTATATGGTTATCAGCAAAATAACCATAGATCAAATCACCATGGCAAACTATGCGTTCACCCACGACGGGTATAGAATCTATCAGCGCTGGGTGCGCAAGTAGACAATGACCGTATCACCCATGTCCGGGTTTATTTTCATGGCTGCGGCTCTTTTTCCTGCCGCAATTGTAATTATCCCGTTGAAAGAAACCGGCAAGAAAGGCGGCTCCGGAGGAGGACATTTCACTAACATATCATTGCCTTCATAATTATATCTGCTCCCCCCCCTTCGGCAGGTATAATTTGTTGCTCCCCTAACAGAGGCGGCCGGTTGCAAACCGGCCGCCTCTTTCCCTCAATGCACTTCAGTTTGCCTGTGCGTCTGTTTTCTTGGTTTGCCGATACATCGAAAAGAATTAGCGGTGTGCATCGCCTTAACGTTTTGATGTTTCGAAAAATGCATATAGTAATAGGATGTATGATAAAATTAACGTATTTTGGAGAATAACCCGATATAATATACATATCCGGTACGATCGAACAGGATGGAATACTGATGAAAAAAACCGAAGAAAAAACGTTTACAATACTTGTTGTAGAAGACGATGAAGGGCTTTCCCTCCTCATTGAAAAAAACCTTTCTGCAGAAGGATTTTGCATTGTCCGGGTCCATACCGGCGCCGATGCAATTGCTTTTGCACAAAAGACCCCCCGCACCCTGATGCTGCTTGATTACAAGTTGATGGATATGAACGGAAGACAGGTACTGGAGGCCCTTGCCGAAAAAGACTGCTCAGTTCCCTTCGTCATAATAACCGGTCATGGTGACGAAAAAATGGCCGTGGAAATGATGAAAATGGGTGCCCGGGATTATTTGGTGAAGGACATGGTTTTCCTGGATTTACTGCCCTCGGTTATACACCAAGTTATTGAACAGCTCCATACCGAAGAAGCACTGAAGAAAGCCCAGGAAGAACGCGAACGGCTTATTGGAGAGCTTCAGGAAGCCCTTGCCAAAGTAAAAACCCTGAGCGGACTTCTTCCCATCTGTTCGTCCTGTAAAAAAATCCGCGACGACCAGGGATACTGGCACCAGGTTGAGAAATACATACTGGAATTTTCCGATGCCGAGCTGACCCACGGTCTCTGTCCTGACTGCTTGGATAAACTGTATGCCGAACTGGAAAGGGCCAGGAAGCCGTAAACAGAATCGCAATGGCAAAGGCCCCGGGATAATCCCGGGGCCTTTGCCGTATAGTTACAGCGTATCCCGTGCTTTCTTTAGAAACACGCTATTCAGCAACAGTTCCCGATGCATTAATACGTTCCCGTGCTTTCTGAAGGTCCTTCTCAAGTTTTTCACGCTTGTCCGGCTTGTCATAATTGCGAAACGAGAAATGGACGTTTCCCGGATCTTCGGGCAGAGTTGCCGCAACAACATGAAGGGCCAACTCTCCGGCATCATATTTTTTAACGGCATGATAGTATGTGTTATAGAAAGTCGACTTCTGTTCTTTCAAGCTGAAACCGTGCACTTTTGACCACGTTTCTATTAACGCTTTCCCTGCGGCCAGATCTCCTGGCATGCGACTCCGGACGTAAAGTATCTTGTCGGTACTGTGATGCTCCGTATACTTCCGGGGGTTGTATTTCTTCTTTGCAGGATCATCCAGCGATGCAGGCTGCAATGTTTGCCAGAAATGGCGAAACTGCTCGGCATCTTCGCGGGGCCCGAGACCCAGTATTTTTCCCCTGACCTCGTTTGCAAAGGCTTCAACCCTTTGCGGCACCAGCGACTCCCATATATCAAGTCCCTCCCAGGCTGCACCCTCTTTTGCCAGCTTGCCGACCAGCCAGACCCGGAACGAATCGGAGGTGTTCAGGGTCGGCATCACCTGGCGGCCGCCGAACCCGCCGATAACCACCGGTTTGACCTCAGGAATGGTTTCCAGAATATCAAAAAGATAATTTCTGCCGCCGATAAGATGAGCCTTCTTTCCCGGAATATTCAATATCATGGTTTCGTCGGTATCACCGCAGGTCAGGTAATAGCAAACCTGCTTCTGAGAAAGCTCTTTTCTGAAACGTTCAACAAAGGCATACACATCTTCAGTGGGCTTCTCGTCCCGGGTCAAGCTGCCTATGATAACGTAATCATAGGGTTCGATAGTGATGACCTGTGGCAGCGCCATGACATCGAGTTTGTTTTCATAGCCGATAAGAGCCTTGACCCAGTAAGCGGTTTCAATGGTTGAACCGTAAACTGAGTTATGTACCAGCAGGCCCTTTTTGCCGGCTGCCCCGGCACCCTGGGGTACGAATAAGAAAAATAACAAACAGATGCCTAAAACTTTTCTCGCGTTGGATTTCATAACCGTCCTCCTGTTTTCTGTATCTTTGAAATGATAGGTCAAAATGCAAATAGATCTAGTTGAAAACAATATGTTCGAAAGGACGCTTAACACTCACAGAAGAAGGCGGGTGGTGCTTATTAAGCACAGTGCGGGGGTTGCCGAAGCCGGGCATCGTGTTGTAAAACCTGCAGGTGCCGTTATGTCCGGCACAGAGGAGCGTTCCTGGGCAAGCAATTCCGAGACGGTAAAGTTGTCGATCAGGGGTAAATCAAAAGCTCCGGAAGAATAATGCTGGATGGGGCTTTTACCAAAATAAATGTGAAAATCGGGATTAAGCCGGTGCAGATCAACCGGAGGGCTGATCAGAACACCGGCAATATAGTAAATAAATATTCCCTTAAGAGCAATTCTGCATATTCGTATCGGCAACAAAGGAGCTGATGAAAGCCTCATATAGGATCATTCCTCTATGCACCAACACCTGCGCCGTTATGTCATGGCCTTGAAGAACTTTGTAAACGTTTCCTGGCCGTACGCACCGAACAGAACCTTTCCCATGCGGTCGGAATCTTTGGACCCGGCACTGCGGGCTTTCAAGCGCTCCTGCTGGCGCTGTTTCAAGGCATCATCGCCTTTCTCCGCATCGCGATACATTTTCAGCCATACCTCGATCAGCGCTTCGGCAAGTTTAAAGACCGGATCGAGCTTATCTGTTTTTGCTATGGCCGAGAAAAAGAGCGGTGAGATATACGTTCGTACCCATGGGGTCGACTCATAAAACGTTACCATTTTAAAATCAGGATTTTTCGTGAACTCCTGATACACATCATTGAAAGGGGCTATGTACTTCTTCACATACTCATATTCAAACACCAGATCGAACCCGAAAGAAAAGTCGGTATCAAAATAATAAAACCCGTCTTTCATAATGACTGAGTTGATACCCCAAGTAGGCATTTTATAGCTGAGGTCGGGCACAATCTGAAATATTTCAGCTCCCACACACAGGCGGTTATCGTGATGAGGCACCGGCACCCCGTCCCCCAGCTTGAAGTCTACCAGGGTAACCTTGGTGTCTCTTTCACCGGTATATACTTTAATACCCCCGCCGTCCTCACCGCTGAGAAGCTTGACGTTTTCTATTTCGTCAAGGCCCTCAATACGCTGCAAAGAGATTTCTTTTGATAACGTCTCGAAACAAAATTCCGGTAATGATGTGGCACTCATCATATCCTCCTGTTGATTTTTGGCTTATAAACCACGTATTATTTTGTTACGCCATGCCGGTACACATGGCGGTTACTGATCCACACCGAACATAACCGTTCGAACATACTCCTGCTGCTTATCGGGTCCGATCAAAAACTTGAAGACATCTACAGCCGGGCCGCCTTTAGCAAGCAGTGCATTGACATACCCCTCCATGCCCTCCTGTACTTTTTTACTCTTTTCAGGGGGTAACACCTGGGCATGCTCAGCCATATCAAGATAGGTATTCAAAAAAGATGTATATATGGAAAACAACAGTTCGTCGTCGGAGCGGTCGGCTTTACTGTGGATGCTGAAGTCGGTCACGATATCCTTACACCATTCCATATCAACAGCTGCATGCTCCAGCGTATCCACCTGGGGTTTCCAGGCCCGCAGTTTTTCATAATGCTTTAACAGGTTTTCATCTTCGATGCGGGCTGGGTCAATCACTTCAATGACAAACACCCGCTTTCCCCCGATAAAAATAATATCAACTGAAAGCATGGGCAGGTTGTAGTTGTAGTTGGGGAGAATAAAAAAGGTGAACATTTTCATAAACAAAAACATGTTCGCATCCAGGATATTCAGTCTCCTGAATTTTTCCCCTTGGTTGCTGTCGATGGCGATCCTGAACAGCTTCAGTGCCTTCCAGGGATGCACGATCCGATATTCGGCCTTGACAATATGGGGCTGCAAAGCTACTCGTTCCGCCAGCACCTTGCGTGTGTAGGAATTGTATTGTGCATACATCCGCTCACCCTCGCCCCGTGCTTTCACAATCAACGGGGTACCCACAACCGCAGCCAGGATAATGAGCACCAGCAGCACAATAACAGAATATCTGATAATAACCATAACGGGTCTCCCTGAGACTACACCACCTTTTTACACTATCCGTTACTTCGGATGCATACCGCCCTGCCTCGTGTATGGACATCGAAGGGGCATATATGGTTAGCACATATATGCCCCTTCGTTTGCTCGCCGTTACAATGTAATCTGCGTAACTAGTATGACTTCTGCAGATTACTGATGGTAAACATTCTCTTGTCGACCTTTTCCAGACCGACCTCGTAGATAGTGTGCAGCGGCAGCGATGAATGGGTGCGCTGGAAATCCATCAGGACTACGCCCGATGGCATCTGCCGCATTTCACCCTGCTCGGTCTTGAAATCGGTGGTCAGCATCTCAAAGCATTTCCAGAAGCGGTCCAGGTCGTCATACAGCTCGGTCCACTGCATCAGGTACGTTTCAGGGTCCAGATACCATACCCGCTTACCGTAAATGTAGTTGGGGTCTTCGTTCTTGACCTCCACTACGATTGTCTGCAGGCGCTCGCGCTGGATACCGCTGGGTATCGACTGCCCCGGTTGACGCTCCAGCTTGGCGTGGTCCAGGGTTCGGGAGCACAGCAGCTCTTTTTTGCCGATATATTTATAGGTATTGCGCAGGATGTGGCCGTCCCAGCCGAACTCATCATCATAGATCATGTCCGTGCCG
>JANQGV010000230.1 GCA_028282925.1 Thermodesulfobacteriota bacterium | reverse complement strand
GACAGCTCTGACGGCCTGTATGCGGAAACTGCTTGTTATGTTAAATGCTATGGTAAAGAACAATACGCCTTTTAAGACAGAATTTTGTTAGTTTTGGTCATTTGGCTATTGACATTTAATACAGTCGCTACGAAGGACATATTAATGCAATCGTTACGCCCGAAGGCCGTTATATGCACAGCGGGTGGTGATAAATAAAGATTTAATGGTGCGCAAAGCGCACCATAGGTATGAATAACTATTAGCAAAAACGAGGGATATGGAAGATACAAACCGGGAATCATGTGACGAGATGGAAGGACACGCAGAAGAGTTGCACTCCATACCCGACCTGCGGCCCAAGCGGTTCAGCGAATACATCGGGCAGAAACAGATTGTGGAAACGCTTCAGATTGCGGTAGAGGCAACGCGCAAGCGTAGCGACGTACTTGACCATGTGCTGTTCTACGGCCCGCCGGGCCTAGGGAAAACCACCCTTGCGCACATCATATCAAACGAACTGGACGTGCCCCTGGTGCACACTTCGGGACCGGCTTTGGAAAAGGGCGGCGACCTGATCAGTATCCTTACGCACCTGAAACAGGGCGACGTGCTCTTCATTGACGAGATTCACCGGCTGCCGAAAATTGTGGAAGAGTTTTTGTACTCAGCCATGGAAGACTTTGCCATTGATATTATTTTCGACAAGGGCATGAATGCCCGCAGCTACCGGGCCAAGCTGGAGCCGTTTACCCTGGTGGGGGCAACCACACGGGCCGGGCTGTTGTCCTCACCGTTGCGGGAACGTTTCGGCATACAGCGCCCCCTTGATTTCTACACCATTGCAGAGCTTCAGAAGGTGATTGTCAGGTCTGCCGCAATACTTGATGTGACCATCGATGAAGAGGGTGCCCTTGAAATTGCCAACCGGTCCCGTGGGACCCCCCGCATTGCCAACCAGTTGCTGCGCCGAGTGCGCGACTTTGCCCAGGTGCGGGCTGACGGGCACATCAACAAGAAAGTTGCAACCGATGCGCTCAAGCTTGAAGGTATCGACAAGCTGGGCCTCAACCCATTGGATGTACGCTTTCTTAATGTGATAATCGAGTTTTACAAGGGCGGGCCTGTGGGCCTTGAGGCTATTGCCGCCACCATGCAGGAAGAGCCCGACACGCTCATCGATGTTGTTGAGCCGTTTTTGCTGAAAGCGGGCCTGCTGATCCGCACGTCGTCGGGCCGCCGCGCCACCGAGCTTGCCTATAAGCATCTGAACAAGACGGGATTTAAGAAAGCCGGTGGGTCGTCAAGCCAACTTGAATTGCCGCAGTAAAAGAGGCTGATGATGAACACTCATCTGCTGCGTTGTGCTGATCGTTCATCGTTGCAGCGTACAACCGAGTACGCCTCACTCTTCACGACACCGCACGCCTTGCATCTCAGCGGTTCTTATCAGCCTCTGAGTCCGCAAAGAGAAAATCAAGTTAATCAATATCATCCGCATACATAAATATCCTTTTATGTAGTCGTTACTGAAAAATTCGATTTCAACGTATGCTGTTTTCATGGGCTGGTCTCCTTTAATAAGGTTTAGGCTTGAGGTGCTATCATAGCACCTCTGACCAGCCCGTTTTATATTA
>JANQGV010000135.1 GCA_028282925.1 Thermodesulfobacteriota bacterium | reverse complement strand
CACCGGTTTATCGAGGGTTTGGCGCCGCATACCCTCGACAACGGGCACATGGATACCCTGTACCGGTGCGGCGCCGGAATCAATGATTTTGCAATCGACCCGTATGGCGGGTTGCGTATATGCGCTTTTGCGCAAAATGATGTGTGGGACTTACGGCGGGGCGGCTTTCTAAAAGGCTGGGAAACAGCCCTTGCCGATGTGCGCGACCGGAAAACAGCCGGTCGCAGTCCCTGCAGAACCTGTACCCTCCAGGACGTATGCGGCATGTGCCCGCCGAACGGTGAGCTGGAAAACGGTGATCCTGAAGAGCCGGTTGCCTTTTACTGTGAGACGGCCCATTTGCTGGCCGAGGCCCTGGGCCTTGAATCATATGCATATCGGAACAAAACACTACAAAAGTGAAACGATAAACCCAAGCGAGGTATGTATGCGGGACAACGACACGAACAACACTACGCAAAAAAAGCCCTATGAGAAACCGGTGCTCAAAAAGGTTCCCCTGAACCCGGAAGAGGCTGTGCTGGGATTTTGCAAAACGTCGAACAAGCGCGGTCCGGTGCGCGGCAGTTGCGGCCGGCCGGTAAGCTGCAGGCGACTGGGATCATAAAAGTATTCTTTAAAGAGGGGAACCTATGTCGCCTCGCAGTGTTGCACTAAGCATTGCCGATATCGTTTTCAGCGTATCCAGTGACGACCCGGATCTTGATATGTGCATTTCTAATGATGTACATCAATTTCTTACCGATCCTGTTGAGCCGCACATAGCGCTTACAGCCCGCTGGGAGAACCTTGCCCGGCAGACCATCGACGGCAGCGTGACGTTTGATTCCGGCTCTGTTTGGCGGGTGTATGAAAATGAGGGTGAGTATATTTTTTCATTCACCCGTGACGATGACGGAAAGGTTCCCTACAAAATAGCCAGAGTGAATAAAACCTTTACCGGGGGGGAGGTTCTTCTGAACAGGTGCGCTTTCAGCACGGAAAACGCTGTCGACCCCCTGGAATACCCGCTGGATGAGCTTATTTATACAAACTATTTAACCCGTGAAAAGGGTATTGAGGTGCATGCCTGTGGTGTAGTAGACACTGCCGGCAGGGGCCATCTGTTCCTGGGGGCATCAGGTGCAGGTAAAACCACTGTGGCGACGCTCTGGGGGGAAAAAGAAAGCATTACGGTTTTAAGCGACGACCGAATTGTGTTGAGATTTGAAGATGATACGGTCTGGATGTATGGTACTCCCTGGCACGGAGAAGCCGAGCTTGCCTGCCCGGCCAGGGCGCCGCTTGCGAAAGTGTATTTTTTGAAGCAAAGTATCGAGAACAGGATGCTGACAATATCTTCGGCTGAAGCCGCGGCAAGAATGATGTCGTGCAGTTTTTTGCCTCTCTACAACGCTCCGGCCATCGATTACGCACTGCAGTTTGTTGAGAACACCGTCGGACGTGTTCCCTGCTGCGTGTTTGAGTTTGAAAAGGCCGCTACGACAATACCCTATATTGCTGCACATTCGCAATAGGAGCCCTATGCCGGATTCAACCCTGTTTACCGATATCAGCAGAGATGTTTTGCAAAGGGGCTTGGCTGTTCGTTTTACCGCCACAGGCGAAAGTATGAAACCCTTTATCAAAAACGGAGAAACCATAACTGTTCTGCCGGTAGATTGTGCCGGGGTTAAAAAAGGAGATATCCTTGTCTACGCGCTGGGAAACACCGTTACCGTGCACTGTGTTGCGAAGGTACTGAAATGCGTATCGCGTTCGCCGGTCTTTATATTGCGTGGTGACCTGATGAGTTCAGATGATGAATATGTGCAATGCGAACAGGTTTTGGGAAGGGTTCAGTCTGTTGAAAGAAAAGGTAGGGCAGTGACTCTGAACAGTTGGTATGCACGGTGTGTGCGATTTACGTATGCGCTGGCATATAAGCTTAAAACATTGGGACATACTGTACGTGTCGATAATTTTTCATGAGGAAATATATTACATGCTGCTTAAAACAATTAAAAACACAATCCTGGTTGTATGTGCCGCCATTATCTTGTTGCTCGTCATTGCAGCACCGGCCCAGGCCGGGTATATCGTTCAGCAGGGACGAACGCTCATAACCGGCACCCAGCAGGACATAACGATTTCGGCCGTCGGCTCTCTGGACCGGGCTTTTGTCATGTTTAACCATTATTATGCCGGCGGTCAGTGGGATCAGACGCCAAGTTCCGGCACCAACATGTTGGAAAATTCCATTCTTGTTTCGGCCTACCTGGTTGATACAACCCATATCAGGGTCGAACGCGCCGACGCATCCGTTGCTACCTGGATAGACTGGCAGGTCATTGAATGTACCAATATGGAGTTTGAAGTATTCAGGGGCGGTTACAGTTGGAGCGATACCGACGGAACAAGTATTACAGCCAGTATCGGGGCTACGGTGACCGCCGCAGACTGTTTTGCCTGGGTGGTCGGAACAACCTGTTCCGCATCCAATCGGGAATCCTATGATACGACGTCCTTTCGGGCATCGGTGTCGTCGGCAACGGAGATTACCATAGAGCGCCGGGTGGCCGATGCCGGTGTGACCGGTACGCTGCGCTGGATTGTGGCTGAATTCGATCTTGGGGCAATCGACAGTATTCAGACCGGTACAACAACTGCAAACAATACCCATTCCCAGGGCGCACCACAGCAGGTAACCATTTCTACTATCGATGTTGCTGAAAGTATTCTGTTTTTCCAAATGGGTGTATCCGACAGCGGGCTCGATCAATGCGCGGTGGCCGGTCGAATAGCAAATGCGACCACTATTGAATTTTACACGCGTGCCTCAAATTCCCAAACCCGTGACATCAGGTATTATGTCATCGATTTCGGGCCGAATGTCGGCAGCAAACAATCGGGGACCATCGATTATTCGTCTAATGCCAACTGGTATGACCATGACCAGACGCTTAGTCCGGCCGTAACGCCGAACAGAACCATTTCCTTTACATCACTCACCCAGGATGGTACCGGAACCGCGTTTGCCAGGCCGTATCCAAATGTGTATGTTGAATCCGGCACCAATTACAATATCTGGCGGTCGCGCTATGGTCAGGAAGCCTGGATTGAGTGGCAGGTCCTTGAATTGCCGGAGGTCGAGCCTGCGGCATTGAATCAGGACTCCTTTCGGGCCCGCAATGACGACGGCAGCGAGACAACGGCCACCTGGAAAGCGGCGGCCGATACGAACTGGAGCCAGGATGTTGATGAAAATTTCAGGGTACGCTTCGTTATACGTGAAACCGGGGGCACCAGTATGGATGATCAGGCTTTGCAGCTTGAATACAATTACAACGGATCGGGATGGTCGGATATAAGCGGGGCGTCCTCTATTATATCGGCGTCTGATTCCACCAACATGACCGATGGTGAAGATACGACTCAGCAGATCGGTTCCGGAGCCTTTGTCGACCCGAATGCCGGTTTTGACGAGGTGGATGGTATTGCAGGCGGCAGCGCACTTGATTTTGTCGGCACTGATGAAGCGGAAGTTGAATATTGCCTGACCATCGACGGTTCCGCCGTATCAAACGGGGACACTATTCAACTACGGGTCAAAAATCTTGCAAACTATACGGCAACGCCCCAGCTTACCGTAACCGGTGTGGTTGTCCCGGACCCCGTGCCGGGCGATATGGCGATATACCGGGAAGCAACTGCCGGTGAAAATTATATCAGCGCTACTCCTGAAACGGTTTCCTGGGACACATCGGTACGGGAAAACAGCAGCAGCTTCAGCCGAAGCGGCGATACCATAACGTTAAAAACCGGGGGGCATTATCTTGTCAACTGGTCCCTCATCGGCGACCAGAACGGCTCCAACCGTGCCAAGCTTGAAGGGCTGCTGAATATCAGCAGCACCGAATCGGCCTATGGCCGGGGATGGGGCTACCTGCGCGATACCGGTGGAACTGAAGAATCGTATGCCCAGGGAGGCACCATTATCGACGTTATCGCCAATGATACGGTGGAATTGCAAGTGTTTCGGCAGGACACCAATACCGCCGGGCAGGGCTGGGTCCGGCGATCCAACTCTTCCGGTCTTACGTTTCTTAAGCTTGATGACGACTGGGATTTTGCCCGCTACCGAGAGGCAGGCGGGGGGCAGGATATCTATGTTGCCGAAGCGTCAAAGGTAGTTCTTGACCTTGATACCAGTGATGAAGAGGACGCCGGGTTCAGCCGTACCGGCGGTTCCATAACCCTTACCAACGGTGGTAAGTACCTGGTGACCTATACTATCGGCCTCGACCATGACGGTTCCGGTGGAAGAAAGTGCGGTGTTTCAGCCTTGTATTTGAACGGCATTGAAACAGCCGGGACCAGGGTTACCGGCTATGTGAGAAATTCAAATGGTGATCTGGAAGGGGGGATGTCCTATGTCGGTATTATTGATGTTGCGGCTTCCGATGTTCTGACGATCCAGGCCTGGAGCGATTTGACCGAGTCAACCGGGTCGCTCACCGTTGACGGAACGACCACGGCTGTAGCCATAGCCAAGCTCCCTGATATTGCCGAATATATTATGCTGCATGAAACAACCGGCGATCAGGATCTCGATACCGCCCAGACCACTATCACCTTTGATACCGACGATGAAGTACACGGCAACTCATTCGACAGGTCCGGCACGGAAGACGAGATACAGGTAACGAAGACGGATGATTATCTGTTTACCTGGTCTGTATTTGCCCGCAAGCCGATCGAATCCGGCACCAGAGAACTACTGTTGACCAAAATGACGGTCAACGGGACCGCGCTGCAGTATGCCGGTGCCGGAAACTTTATTCGTGGTGACCAGGGAGGGGTCAATTGCCCGGCTGCAGGAGCATCAATAGGAACACTGCTGGAGCTTTCTGCAAACGACATTGTGCGCCTGGTGCAGCAGAATGAGGCGGTGAATAATAATGCCGTTATGGTTGCGGACCGGTATGCCCTTCAGGGCGTGCGGGTTTCAACGCTGTTTCCCGATGCCACGTTTGGGCAGGTCCAGTTCCGGGCCCGCAATGACGACGGCAACGAAGCTTCCGCGACCTGGAAAGACACCGCCGGTGCAAACTGGACCCAGAACACCGAAGAAAACTTCCGGGTGCGTTTCCTGCTGGATGAGATTGCCGGTGAGCCGGGTGACGACATACCCTTTCAGCTTGAGTACAACCTGAACAGTACCGGCTGGAACGATGTGAATGATTCTTCAGCGGTGGTGCAGTCCGTTACGTCCACCTTTGTCGCCGACGGCACCGATACAACCCAGCAGCTTGGGTCCGGCACGTTTATTACACCCAATGCCGGTTTTGACGATGCAGACGGTCAGGTCGGCGGTACAACCCTCGATTCACTGGGCAATGATGAAGTGGAAGTTGAATTTTGCCTGAAAATACCCGGTAATGACGTTGATAACGGCGATACTATCGAGTTGCGCATTAAAGGAATCCATACCTACACCGCAACACCGCAGGTTACGGTTGCCGGGGCGTTTGAACAATTTATGTACCGCCGTGAAATCACCTTTGATTATACCCGGGTAAGCGGCGGTTCAGACCTTGCCGACTTCCCGGTGCTTGTAAGCCTTTCAGGCAGTTGGCTGCGCACGGCAAGCGCCGATCCAACCAATGGTCACGTGGAGCACGCAAGCGGGTATGATATTATTTTCCGCGATATAAACGATGAACAGCTTGATCATGAGATAGAAAGCTATGACGGTTCGGCTTCCGGAGGCACGCTGGTAGCCTGGGTTCGGCTTCCGTCTTTGTCGGCATCTTCTCCCGGAACGACTATTAAGATGTATTATGGAAACGCTTCTATTGATGAATCTACCGAAACGCCGGAAGGGGTGTGGGACAGCAATTATGTAGGCGTGTGGCATCTGGATGAAACATCGGGCACTCATGAAGATGCGACTTCTTATAATAACACCGGCAGTATATACGGATCGGTTAATCAGAACGCAACCGGACGGATCAACGGTGCCGATGATATATCGGGAACCCAAAATGGTATTACGACACCGTCAAATTTCGGTGACGAGTTGAGTAGCTTTACCTCTTTGACCCTGGAAGCATGGATTAATATCAACTCGTATAATCAATGGGGATTAATCATTAATAAGCCCCATGAAGTATTTCAGACGGCACCCTATACCAAATATGCCCTTGGTCTCGGACAAACGGGTAATAATAATATCAGCCTGATGCTTACAACCGGCGGCGTACGGTCGATTGCCTACAGCGCCGTCAGCTCAATATCAACCGGCAGCTATTATTATGTAGCCGGAACCTGGGACGGTTCCAACCTGCAGTGCTACGTGAACGGTAGTGCAAGCGGAAGCCCCTTTGCTAAAACCGGTATCATTGATGAAAACAGCGAAGGTGTTGAAATCGGGTATTTTACCGGCGGCTGGCCGGGAACCTATGATATGGACGGTATTGTTGATGAAGTAAGAATATCCAGGGTCAACCGGTCCGCCGGGTGGCTGCAAACGAGCTATAACAACCAGAGCAGTCCGGCAACCTTTTACTCAGTGAGTACTGAAACGTACAAACCGCCGACCGCTGCCGTGTTGAATGATTTCGATGCTGTTGCAACGGATGGCGGCGTGATGCTGACCTGGGTAACCGCACAGGAAATCGATGTGTTTGGTTTTAATCTGTACCGGGCCGGTTCCGAAGACGACGAGATGGAAAAAATAAACGACGGTATGCTGCGCGGCGGACTTTCATCTATACAGGGAAATTCATATGTCTATACCGACTTTGACGTGCCGGAACGTGCATCCCTGTGTTATTTTCTGGAAGTTGTCGGCCGTAATGGTTCAGAGCAGTTGTTCGGCCCTGAGTGCCTGGATAGCTCCGTTGGTACCGGCACGACCGCTACGGCATCCGGCACAATGCATACTGCTGAAGCTTTCGCTTCCTCAGGAAAAACCGGTTCCGGTGCAGGCTCTTTTCAGACCCTTGAACCGCACCCGGCGGAAAAAGAATCCGTAAAAATATATGTGCATAAAAACGGCTGGTACCGTGTAGACCAGCCGGTCCTTGTGGCCGCAGGCCTGGATGCCGCAGTTGATCCCCGCGCTATTCGTGTTTTCAGTGCCGGAGTTGAGCAGCCGATACTGGTGAACGGCGCCTTTGACGGGTCGCTCGACCCCGAGGATTCCATCGAATTTTACGGCCTGGCCGTTGATACGGCTTACAGCGATATCAACGTGTACTGGGTATATGCCGACGGTCGGACAGGAAAAAGGATTACACCGGCATGCGGATTCGGGATTGTGCCACCGGGTTCCGGTTTTCTCCATACTGCTGAAAAAAGGGACCGGACCTACT
>JANQGV010000067.1 GCA_028282925.1 Thermodesulfobacteriota bacterium | reverse complement strand
TCCTTTTTTGATTTCCAATACCAACTTGCCTTTCGGCATGAAACAAATTAGGGCATAGCCTTTTTATGTGCTCAAAAGGCTACTACAATATAGCAAGCTGGAGCGCAGCGGGTGGTGAATATTCTTTGCACTCTATATAAATGACGTTATACATACATATATGGAAACCGTACTGGACATCATAAAACCGCTGTTTCCCACCGGGGTAGAGACCTGCTGCTGTCGGATTGAGGATTGCCCCAATGATTTGCTGCCGGAAGAGCGCAAAAGTGTTGCAAAGGCTGTTCCCAAACGGGTGCAGGAGTTTGCGGCCGGGCGTTACTGCGCCCGTCAGGCCCTGCACCGGTTGGGATTGAGCCAGTGCGCCCTGCCGAGGGCCGAAAACGGGGTAACACACTGGCCCCAGGGTACGGTGGGGGCAATATCGCACAGCAACACCTGGTGCGGTGCGGTGGTGGGCCTGAAAGATGATGTAGAGGGGATAGGGCTTGATATTGAGACGATTCAGAGGGTGTCATTGAGTATTGCCCGCCGGGTGCTCACACCCGAGGAAGCCCGTATGATTGCCGAAATGCCTGAAGATGAAGCCCGGCGCTTCCTGTGCCTGATCTTCAGCGCCAAAGAGGCGGTGTATAAGTGTTTTTTTCAGCTTATCAAGAAGCGTATTTCCTTTCACGATGCGATAATCATCCCTCAGCAGGGTGCCGACCGGTTTAAAATCAGGGTCAGCGAGTTGATTGCCTCACGCATTCCCAAGGCCCAGAACCTCATGGGGAGTTTTTTCGAATTTGAGGGGGATATATTTGCGGGAATCGTTTTACCGAGGTAGGAGGCTGCCGTATACCATCCATCTGCGTCGTATTTTATATTCCTAAATCAAATGAAGAATTCTGCTGCGCCTGCCGTAATACCCGAATCTACAGTCTGTACTCCCTACAGTCTCATCAACGCACTGACAAGTACGATTCTTCGGCTTCCGGTCCGTGCAGCCTGAATCTCCGAGCATTCCAGCACTCTCGCGACGAATCCTCGCTTGAATTAGGAATATCGCACCTCACTCCTTCGGATTTGTGTGCCTTGCATCTGAATATTCTACTGCAGCCTCCAGACTATCATTCCTGAGGATTTTGAATCTGCACATTCTCCGGAGTGCTCCAGGTCACGATAGCCGCCTTGCCCGGGGGAGACGGCAGTCAGCTTTCCGCAGTGAATTGGTCCTTTGGTGCACCGCATTCCGGGCACACCCAGTCATCGGGCAGGTCTTCAAACGCCGTTCCGGCCTCGATGCCGTTCTCGGGGTCGCCCGCATCAGGATAGTAAACATAGCCGCATACATCACATACATAGTTTTTCATAGCCGGTTCTCCTTTTACTTGTCGGCATTGCGGGGGCAGAATACCTTCAGAAGGAACCCCCGTTTCATTCGCCCCGGTGGAACGTGCCGATTTTACGGTCTTCTTCGAGGATATGGTGCTTGAGCCAGTTGGAGACAAATTTGATCAGATACGAGGGGTCGATGCGTTTTTCTTTTTGCAGCTTTAAAATGATCTTTTTCACATCATTCGTCAGCTTCTCGTGCTGTTGTTTATGCGTCTTATAGTCCGGGTAGTCGATTGACTGCATAAACGCTTCCTCTGTGGAGAAATGCAGTTCGGTATATCGCACCAGGAACTTCAGGGTTTTTACGGCTTCCTCCTCTTTTGAAAACGATTGCTTCAGCCTGGTGAGGGTGTCGGCCAATTGCCGGTGCTGGCTGTCGATGTCTTCTATTCCGATATTATATTCTTCCAGCCACTTCATATGCGCCTGTCTATGAGAGTGCGGGAAAACGCACATCTTCGTCGTTGCTCGCATCCTTCGTCACTGCGATGTACAACCACGTACACCTCATTCCTCAGGATGCCGAGCGCCTTGAATCTGCACATTTTCCCGCAATCTCTGATGTGAGAGGTTTAGAAAATCCATAAAGGTGTTGCATCTGAATATTCTACGGCAGCCTCCAGGGTTGTTGGTAGAAAACAAACTATAAAGTATCGCGCCTCAATCCTCAGGATGTCGAGCGCCTTGAATCTGCACATTTTGCCGCAATCTCTGATGTGAGCCCGTCCTCCGCATGCTACGGAGGGTGGACGGTTTGCAAAATCCATAACTGTGTTGCGATGCCGTATCTATATATTCTACAACATCCTCCCGGGTTTTTTTCAATATTTTTTTAATCGGCGGTTAATTTTATTTCCAGCCGGCTTTCGTCATCACACACCTTGTTTTGCAGGGTAATGATCGTATTGCCGCTGCCCCAGTAATTGGGGGATTGTCCTCGATAGTCGACTTCAGTAATGGCATCGCAGGCCGACCGGCCTGAAGCGGAATAGACCCATGCGCTGTCCGATTCCTGGGTGCGTACAAGGCCGCCTGCTTCAAGTGTCTCGCTGGTGGTGACATATCCGTAGAAATCGTCGTTCCATACCATATCCTCCCTGAAGGTAAACTGTGTAACCTGTTCTTTGTCGTCGCTTAGAATAATGGTTGCAGATCCGGTGAAGTTTTTACCCTGGTTGTTCGTATACCCCCAGCCGGCAGTAAAGGTATTGCCCTTCCAGCTTCCGTAACTGGTCAGGGCTTTCTCCATTCCGAGCTCGCCGGTATAGTCCTTGGTTTCATTGGTCTGCTCCTGCTTGTAGTTGCCCTGTATTGCCAGGGTGAAAGACGGATTGGAGGGACCACACTGCAGTTTTATAGAGTGAAAGTTGAAAGGATCGAAGAAAGATCCGATCCAGCGCTGCTCACGCACATCGTAGGTGCTGTGATAACCGTCATGCAGCAGTACGTATTTTCGGCCGTACCAGGTGGTAGGAACCCGATAGCCGACGACCGCCGCAAAATGGGCGAAAAATTCCGATGTGGGGCTCAGGCTGCTGCCCAGGATGCAGGGCCGGTCCGCGTCGATTTCCGCTATGACATCATCAAAGGAGTAAAACATTGAGTGGGTAATGGTGCCTTTCAGGCTGTGCTGGGTGAGAAATTCAGTGGCGCCGGAATTGAGATTGTTACTGAAGGTATATCCGCCTGAAGAGGTGCCCATTTTAGTGTTCAGCTCCGAGAGCAGTTCATCAACCATCCAGATTTCGGCATCGCCGGTGGGTACATGCTTGCCCTGCTCGTCGGCGAACACTTTACAGCCTTTATCGTTCCAGTATCCCAGCACATTGAGCATGGCATTGGGGCCGCAGCCGTATTCTTTTGTGGCAAGATAGGTGTTTACTTCGATAACATCCAAAAGAACCTTGTTCCAGCCCTCATCGTCGGTGCCGTTGTCGGAATCGGCCTGAAAACCGGTAAGGCTGCCAAGGGCCTGCAAAAACGATTGTGCGCGGAGGGCAAGACGCTGCAGGACGTTGGGGCTGATCAGCCGGTGCTGCTCGGGGTCTGCCAGCAGAAAGGCCGGGTCGCCGGCACGGTTTGCGGTGCGAAGCTTCAGGATGGGGTATTGACCCGGCAGGTAATAGACCCTTGACAATGTTGCGCCGGGGCTTTCTACCCATTGCATAACCAGGCTGAAAGCCCCTTCATGCAGGGGTTCGCCCATGATGATTTCAAGTGGCTCCAGGCTTCGTAAATCCAGGTACAGGCATCCCAGGGTTTCGCCTGTTTGGCTGTCGACGCATTTCACCACCAGCACAAAGGGCCGGTCGTTGTAATTATGGTACACGAACAGCTCATCCGTCACTGCATCGCTGCCCCAGCGTTCAAAGGCCAAGGCATCAATTTTCGCCTGCTCAGCAGCAGTGAGTTCATCTGCGGAAAATTGAATGGTTTGCGCTGGTGCTGTTGTCAGAAATACTAATGAAAATACAATAGCCGCCAGGGCTGAACGTGCCGCTTTTTTCATAGTGGAGACTCCTTTTATGTCATAGGTGGGTAACAATCTGTTCCTGCTGTTTATGCCGGTGCTTCTTGCTTGTTTTTTTGTCTATGTATCAGATTACCACCGGTTGTAAAAATAAATCAAATGAATATTCGGTTTTCCTGTTTCCTTTAAAAACAGGGATTTTTTATTAATATTGACACAATTTGGCGGTTGTCATATACTAAATCTTTTAGCAAGCAAGGCTATTTTTAATACATACAGATTTTAATCATGGAGGTTAAGGTACAATGGCTAAATATGCTTTTCTGTTCCCGGGACAGGGATCGCAGTATGTAGGAATGGGTAAGGAGCTGAAAGACAATTTCAAGGCATCCGCTGAAGTGTTCGAAGAAGCCGACGACGCACTGGGCGAAAGCATTTCCAAGCTCTGTTTTGAAGGCCCCGAAGACCAGCTTAAATTGACCGCCAACACACAGCCGGCTATCCTGACGGTAAGCATTGCCGCACTTCGTGCCCTGCAGGCCGAATCGGACATCACCCCCGCGGTTGTTGCAGGCCACAGCCTGGGCGAATACTGCGCCCTGGTGTGTTCCGGCGCGCTGAAATTCGCCGACGCGGTCCGCATTGTGCGCAAGCGCGGTACGTTCATGCAGGATGCCGTGCCCGTGGGAGTCGGCGGAATGGCCGCGATTCTGGGTATGGATGTGGACGTGGTTGAGAAGATCTGTGAAGACAGCGCACAGGGCCAGTTTGTTGCCCCGGCAAACTACAACTGCCCCGGCCAGATCGTTATTTCCGGCCACATGGAAGCCGTTAAGCGCGCCGCCGAGAAGGCGGAAGCCGAAGGCGCCAAACGCGCCGTTATCCTGCCGGTGAGCGCTCCTTTCCACAGCGCCCTGATGGAGCCCGCCGCCAAGAAACTGGCCGAAGCCCTGGAGCCCATCGAAGTGAGCGACCCTGCAATTCCCACGCTTTCAAACGTGGAAGCCGACTTCTACCCGTCAAAAGACGAAGTGAAACGGCTGCTGGCCACCCAGGTAGACCACCCGGTTCGCTGGATCGAAGAGATGGAAAAAATGATGGGTGAAGGCGTAGATCAGGCCCTGGAAATCGGACCCGGTAAAGTGCTGTGCGGCCTTATGCGCAAGATCAGCCGCGATGTGAAGATGAAAAACATCGAGAACACCGAAACCCTGAAAGAAGCTCTGGCCTAAGGGCCGGAGTTCTATAGTCAGTACCCCCGGTCTTCGTCAGGAAGGCAGGGTGGGGAGGTGAAAAAAACCCGGGCTCTTACAGAGCCCGGGTTTTTTATGTACTTCTTTTGTAAAAGTAACTAGCCCAGTTCTTTTTCTACCAGGGCGATTACATCGTTGAAGGTGGAAACTTCATCGGTGTCGTCTTCATCCAGCATCAGGTCCCACTCGTCTTCGATCATGCTGAACAGCTCGAGGCGGCCGGAAGAGTTCAGGCCCATGTCGGCCAGTTTGGCTTCCTGATCGATCTGCAGGTCGGGATTGGCGGTTGCTTTGCGAAGAAAACCGGATACTTTTTCAATAATTGCGGCTTTGTCCATGAGTGTATCTCCTTTTTACGTAAATCAAATAGTTCTTGATATCGGTTCTTACTGTCCGTATTTTTCCCAGACGCCTTTAAACAGCTTTTCTTCATCCGGTTTGTTCTCGGGGATGGGTTTGGATACCCATGTGTAGTTGACCATGTTGCGCCAGGTGATATTGTCCGAGGAGCTGTTGTTGCCCCAGGAACCGCATGCCAGGGTCATGGTGTAGGGCATGCCGTTGGTGAAGGCACCGCTGTTTGCCAGGCACTGCGGCTGGTTGACCATCAGGCGGCTGACCTGGGCCTGCTCGGCCAGTTCATTGATGTGGTCGTCGTTGTTGGAGTGGATACCACAGCAGTGGCCGCGGCCTTTAACGTCATGGATGCGGTTCAAGTAATCGAGTGCTTCGCTGAACTCTTTGTATTTCCAGATGGTAACAACCGGGGAGAGTTTTTCGTCGGCGAATTTGTCACCCTCTACCGGATCGTCGCCGATAACCATGATAAAGGTTGTTTCCTCGGGAACACTGAGCCCGGCGATTTTATTGGCAATGCGAACCGCTGCGCGGGCAACAACTTTGGCCTCAATGTGCTCGCCGTCGGGCCACATGGCTTTCTTGAGCTGCTCTTTTTCTTCGGCGCTGCACAGGTAGCCGCCGTTGGCTTTCAGGGTCTCAAGGCATTTGTCGTATACTGATTCGTGAATCACCAGGTTGTTCTCGGCCGAGCAGGAAGTCGCGTTGTCGAAGGTCTTGCTGGCGATTACTTTGTTGGCTGCTTCTACGGGGTCTGCGCTATCGTCGATGATCATAACAGAGTTACCGGCGCCGACGCCCAGGGCGGGCTTGCCGCTGGAGTAGGCTGCGATAACGGACTGGGTACCGCCGGTTGAAACAACGAGGTCGGCCATGGACATCATTTTCTGGATGTCTTCGATGTAGGGTTTTTCCATGATCTGGATCAGATCTTCGGGGGCGCCTACTTTTTTGAGGCCTGCACGGGCAAACTCAACTGCTTTACCGCTACAGCGGCGGGCCAGCATGTGCGGGGCAAAGATGATGGCGTTACGGGTTTTCAGGGCAAACACACTCTTTACCGCCGGAGTTGCGGTGGGGTTGGTGCAGGGTGTGGGTGCGAAGATAACACCGATGGGTTTGATTACCTTGAAAATACCCTTTTCCTCGTTTACGTCAACGATACCGGTGGACTTTTCGCCTTCCATGTCGCGCAGGGCGCCCAGAACCTTGTTGCGGTGCTTGGCATATTTGGCGTCGTACACGCCCATTTTGGTTTCTTTAACGGCCAGTTCGGCACATTCCTTGGCGTGTTCGGGTTTGATCATTTCCCAGGCTGCGGCCTTCACCATTTCGTCGACTTTGTCCTGGGGCCAGTGTTCTACGATAGCCTGCGCTTTACGCGCCTTGTCCAGCATTTCCTGTAATACTTCGCTCATGATTCCTCCATCAGATAAGTTTGGTTTTTGCTATGTCTTCTTATGACCTATGGTCAATAGCTGTATATACCGTGTGTTTCAGGCTGTTGATGATATTCCGTTTAGCACAGCCTTTAGAATACCCTTTTTGTTACCTTTTAATCTTGTATTTCAGGTGGTTCTGAAAAGATTCAGTATACCACCATTTGAAGAAACCTGTCAATATTTTCGGCGGTTAGGTGAAAAATGGATAATTCAGCACCCGCTGTGCTTGAGAGGGGGCATGATACATTGTGATGTGTTTTGAATAACACGTAGCGACTGTATTGATTGTCAATAGCCAAAAGACCAAAACTAACAAAATTCTGTCTTAAAAGGCGTATTGTTCTTTACCATAGCATTTAACATAACA
>JANQGV010000066.1 GCA_028282925.1 Thermodesulfobacteriota bacterium | reverse complement strand
AACTGTTTTTGAAGAGCACCTGGGGTGCATTACACGGCGATGCCGCATAACACCGGTAAGGAGAAAATATATGGGAAATCCCGACAGGCCGATAGAGGACATTAAACAGGATTTTGAACATCTGCGCCAGGATATCGGCAGCCTTGCCGAATCGGATTTGGAAGATATGCAACAGGTGCTCTCGTCTGTTCTGCTTCGACTTGTAGACATGGTTGAGACCGTTTCGTTACAGCAGATAGCCGGATACCAGGAGTCTGCAAAAGCGTTTCAGGCTATCGGAGATGCCCTGCGGGGCATTTTAACGATGGTGGGGGAAAAATCACCGGGTGACGACAGCGGTAATATCCAGTAACCGGCAACGGAAAAGAGTATGCTGGCTTTGTGAAACGAGGCAACGAACACCCTCAGGTCCGGGCTATTGAAAGAGGCTACCCTATCGATATCTTCTGGAATTGCGCATATAGTGAGCAATCTCGGTCCTGAGCATCTCCCGGGTATAGTCCCTCTCTTCCGATTTTCCCGGCCCGGATTGGGGGGTTTTTACGAGGTCCTTTGTGTTGCTTTGAGCGGCGGGCTCCCGGGGCTGTTGATTGCGCTTTTCCTTTTCCATTACCGACTCCTCAATTGAACCGCTTTTTTCTCGCCGGATATGTCTTAAGTCTAGTCAAAAGCGATCCGAATTGCAATCCTTCAAAATAACGATATTTTTCGAAGTCACTTCCCCAAAAAACCGTTTTTAGAGTTTGCACGGCATTTTCAGGAAATTTTTAACAAAATCCCGGTAAATATATTACTGAATCACATTTTATTATCGGCCATACTTGCAATAGATACCTTTACGGCAAAAGGGGCGAAAGAGTACGTCAAACCGTAGAAGCTCTAAAACAGTGATCTTGAGGTGCATTTTTCCATGCAGACCAAAACACCAAACACGACGCTGGCGCGGCGACAGATTATTGAAAAAGCGCTTTACGAAGAGAATAACCCTGAACAGCTTTTTCAGTTGGGAAAGCGGTGCCTCAAAGAGAAGCTGTTGCCGGAAGCACATCTCCTGTTCAAAAGAACGTTCAAAATGCATCCCCACGAGCCCCTCTACCGTTCTTATCTGGGACTGACAATGGGGTTGGCTGAAAACCAGATGGACCTGGCTTTACAGTTATGTGAAACCGCTCTTGAGCGGAACTATTTTCACCCTGACCTCTACTGTAACCTGGGGCGAATCTATATTATGACGGACGCGCGGGAAAAAGCATATTCGATGTTCAGGAAAGGTCTTATTGTCGATGACGGCAATAAAGACCTTATTTCTGAAATGAAAAAAATGGGCCTGCGTAAAAAGCCGGTGTTTCCGTTTCTCAAAAGGCAAAACCTCCTGAACCGCATTGCCGGACAGGTGCGCTGCACATTGACATCGGCAAAAACACCGCCAACACAACAGATACTAAATGCCCGGAATTCCAATGAAAAAAAATGTTATGCTTTTGCGGGCCGCCCCATCACCGTAAAACAGTAACAAAAACTATGGGAGCCTCCCCTCCGGCTTCCTGAAGGCACAACGAGGCCGGCAAAAACATGCCGGCCTCGTTGTCGTTTATAGATGTGTCGACCTTGCCGGAAGCCGACTTCCCTGTTATAATTAACAGTAACCATGGAATCAGAAACCAGTAGTTATTTCGACAACCTAAAAAATCCGGCCTGGGTGCGTAAAAAACGCATGCATTACCTGGTCATGCCCGAATGGGCCGATGGAAAAAGCATGCTCGTATGTATCTGTGCCGTGGTAAGTTTTACGGCTGGAGTCGGGAGCTGTTTTTTGCTCCATGGCGGTATCTCTTCAAGCGGGGTAGGCACCGTTGGTCTCGTCATCTGGCTTGCCGGTGCAGTGGCTATTTTGATAAACACCTATCTGTATATGAAGGGAATGTATTACAAGTTCCTGGATTTGGCCTGGGACGCTTACTATTAATAATACCCAGAATTATTTTCTGCCTGCTTTGTTTTAATCAAACACTCTCCTGAAGTAATGCTCAAAAGTTTGTAAGAAGGTCGAGCCTCCCCCGATCTTTTCGTGACCTGCCGACCATCACAGCGGGAACGTGCTTTGCCGTAAGGCGAACGTTTTATGCCCCGTATCGGACAGTAAAACAAAGAAATTCCAAAAAATGAGTATTTGTACTTATGTACTTTTACTATGAAATGAAATAGTATCCCTTAAGTACAAAACAGAGTTCATTATGATGTTATCCAGAACCACAACCAGGGTATTACAGAACAGAATTATGATTGGAGAAAGCTTTATAAAGCCGAAGAAGCTCAAGTCTAAAGTTTCAATACTTGGCTACACCATTCTTGAAGAGCATTATAAAAACAATGTTCTTGATAGCGTGCTACAAGCACTTCCGGCACGGGAAGCAGAGATTTTACGCCGGAGAACCTTTGGCAGCAACCTCTCCCATAAATGTGTAGGGCAGCAACTGGATATTTCATCGGGGCGTGTGCAAATTCTGGAGAAACAGGCCCTGATGCACATCATTGATGATTATTACCGTAGAAAATCGCCCCACGAGGTTATAAAAGCCCTGCAAGCCAATTTTATTGAGTAGGGGCAAGGGTCGGCAGTGTATATGCCGGCTCAGGTGATGAGGTCATCATGTCCATCGAAGCGTTTACAATTCCTGAAAACCTGAAGGACCGTACTGCAATAATAGGATATAAAGTCCTGGAAAAGTTTCATCAGGACAATGAACTGGAAGAGGTTCTTACAAAAATACCTCCCCGTTTGTCAGAGGTGCTGAGGCTGCGTACGTCCGGTAAAATCCTGACCGGCAAGCAGGGCAGCGAAGCAATGGGCATCTCGGAAAAGCGTTTTCTTGTGCTGGAACGACTTGCGCTTGACAGAATCCAGATCATGTTTATTCGGGAGAGGTCGATTTACGACTATATAGCCATTACAAAAAAGGCGTTATGAAAACCTTCGGGCAGAGTGTGCTTTTCTACGGCAGGCGTTTCGGGACCCGTCTTTTTTGTTTTTTGGGCCTTCCCTCTTTAATGCAGGATAAGTAGTTTATTTTCCGCTCTTTTTTTGTGTCTTTGGGTATTGAAATATATCTAAAAAATCCTATATTTCAGATAGGAAAGGGGGGGTGAACATGGCTGTGCATTCCCTGCGGGACATTCTGCATAATGAGAAACTGCTGGATATAGCGGCCGCCATTTTTATTTTGCCGTGCCTTCCGGCTGTCTGCTATTGATGGTGTGAGACACCGTAGTGTGTTCCGGCAATCTTTGTATGTGATGCCGGGCCAGGTACTCAGTATATGCCTCCAAGAGGCAAAGGAGGTGATCTTTGTGACGGTCGTTTTAAAGCATCATCGTTTTCATCTCAAAGGGTTCAAATCAAGAGCCTCGGCATTTTTGTTCAGCCTGCTCATATTGATACCGCTTGTTGTTTTTATATATGCCTTTATCTGCTTTATCATTTTTGCGCTCTGGCATTTCATTTTATACTAGAAGGCTGTCGGAGAACGCTCATCTCCTGCGTTGCGCTCACCCTTTGTCACTACGACGTACAGACAAGTACGCCAAATGATCAACAGGATAAAAAGATTTTCCTGTTGAAGGGAACAAAGCACATTCGTGCTCCTTGTTTTCCTTTTTCATGGAAAACAAGCCAACCGCTACGCGGTTGTTTGTTGCCACCAAAGGATATCGCGCGCCTTGTGTCTGAACATTCTCCAACAGCCTCCCATTCAGCAGGTATTCCGACAAACTCATGGTCCCAATCAAGCGAAGCGAAAAATTCTGCTGCGGGTGCCGTAATGCCTCCAGCCGGCCTTTAAAAAAGAGGGGACGTTCAGCGTAAAACAGCACCGGATGCCTTGCCCGCCCTTGCAAAAAAACAGAGAAACACTATATGAAAATAGTGCTTTATCAGCCGCATAAACCATGCGATAATTATTATTCCATTGACCGCAAGGAAAAGAACTGCTTATGAGTGCTCCGGCAATCGCTGTTCTGGTGCTCTATGTTCTGGCAAACATAGGGTATATTATCTGTTTCATTCAGCAAAGGCCCGCATGGAAACATGTGCCCTCTTTTGTGTTGTCCGCAGGGGTTGTGGTGCATTTCATTTCCTTGATTGTGTTATCCAACGCCCTGGGCCGCCTGCCGATCGTTACGGTTTTTGAGGTGTTGACCAGTGCCGCCTGCCTGTTCGCCCTGGTATACCTTACGCTTGAGAGCATCATTAAAGACAAATGCATGGGTATGCTTATCACACCCGTCCTGATCATATTTCAGAGTATTTCACTGTCCGGAATTACAACAATTCCGGGCGCACTCCCGGCACAACTGACCGACCTCTATTTTGAGATTCATGTCATATGCATGATGCTGGCTTACTCCGGCTTTGCCATTGCATTCATCGCCAGCATATTGCATGTGCTGCTTGCCCGGGAACTGCATTTGAAGCGTCTCGGCTTTTTTTTCTCCCGGATTCCATCGCTTGAGCTCCTTAATCGTCTGAATGCTTCAGCGGCTACCCTCGGTTTCATTTTTGCCACGCTGGGCATGCTCTGTGGTGCTGTTATGGCGTTTCACTACTGGGGAACCCCCCTGCCGTTTGATCCCAAATTTATATCGTTCTTTTTTACGTGGTGCCTGTACTGTTTTCACCTGGTTGCCCGTCGAAAACTGGGGTGGCAGGGTGAGCGGGCTGCGTGGCTTTCCATTATCGGGTTCAGCTGTGTGATAACCAATGTGCTGGTAATATCAATTTTCATGACAAAACTTCATTTGTACGTATAAAACGCCATGCAGATTTGCGCCATCGGACTACATAAAAACAACACGCCGGAAGAGGTGTGGAGCCTGGCACCCGGCACTGAGGACTGCTGCCGGAGGCTTGCGGCGCTTACAACTGAACGGGAAACTCTTTTTATCGTCTCAAGCCACGCAATAGAACTGTTTGCCGTACTGGACGGCAATATCAAGGAGAAGAAGGAACAACTCAAAGACGCCTTTCTGCAAACCCTGGACCTTCGACAACCCCGGGCCCCTTTGCCGTTTCACGATCTGGAAGGCCCCGACGCGGTACGCCACTTCCTCAGCATGGCCCTGGGACTTGAGCCCATGGCCTATGATGCTGAAAACGATTTTCTGGAAAAAACCAGCAAGAGCATCAAAACCGCCGGCGACCCGGGCGGCGTCGGCCCGGTTTTAAACCGCCTGTACCAGACCGCCCTGATGCTGTCGGCCAAGGTTGAGCAGTCCGGCTTATCCTTTGACTATAGTGCCATTGCCGAACAGATAGAAAGCCTTGTCCTGAAAATATTCGGTTCCTTTTCGTCGGTGGGTTTGCTGTTTGTGGGCGCCAACGAGTTGAGCGCACAGCTTCAGGCTTTTTTTGCAGGAAAGTCGATGCGGGAGCAATGGTATACCGGCCCCGGCATTGCAACGGTGCCGGGCCTGGGCATAATCGAGTCCGGGGATGTGGGTGAGGTGCTGCAAAGCGCCCAGGTAGTGCTGCGCATGAGCCGGGATTGCGATGAAAGATTTACCCCGGCCGCTTTGCGCGACACCATGGAGCGGCGCAACAACCAGCCGCTGCTGCTGGTGAACCTCGATGCAACCATAGTGCCGGAAGCATCATACAATAAGATATATAACCTTTTTGTCTATGATCTGACCGACTTTCAGCAGGACGATACGCCCCGCGACAGCGGATTGGGTATTACCAAGGGACTTATCGAAGATGAGTTGAAACTGTTTTTTGCCTGGTTTTATTCCAAGGAGCATTATCGCTTCGGCGAGATTATCGGTAAAAGTCCGGGCATTGAAAAAGTTCTTGAATTTATTGCGCGGATTGCCCAGACAGATATAACCGTGTTGGTACAGGGGGAAAGCGGTACCGGCAAAGAACTCGTGGCCAGGGCCATTCATGAGAACAGCGCGCGGCGTACAAAACCGTTCGTGTCGGTCAATTGCGGCGCCTTGACCGAGACCCTGCTTGAAAGCGAACTGTTCGGGCATGAGCGCGGGGCGTTTACCGGGGCGGTGAATGCCAAAATGGGACTCCTGGAAGAGGCTGACGGCGGAACCCTTATGCTTGACGAAATCGGAGATACTTCGCCCGCTTTCCAGGTTAAGCTCCTGCGGGTGCTGCAGGAGGGTGAAATGCGGCGGGTGGGCGGCAGTCATACCCGGAAAATCGATGTCCGGATCATAGCCGCCACCAATAAACGCCTGGATGAACAGGTCGCCCGGGGCACATTCCGGCAGGACCTGTATTACCGGCTCAATGTCGTTCAAATCGACCTGCCGCCCCTGCGTGAACGGGCCGAGGATATTCTCCTGCTGGCCGACCATTTTATCGCTACCTTTGCCGGAAAGGTGAAAAAACGGATCACCGGCCTGAAAAACGAGAGCGCCGAGATGCTTACCGGTTATTCCTGGCCCGGTAATGTCCGCGAACTTGAAAATGCTATTGAACACGCAGTGGCACTTTCAATCGGGCATACGATTTTGCCGGAAGACCTGCCGGCCCATTTGCATAAAAAAACGGAGCCGCAAACAGTGCCCGTTGCAGACCATATCCATACCCTGAAAGAGCTGGAAAAAGCCCATATTATTAAAGCGCTGCAACGGCTCGACTGGGATTATGGGGAAGTTGCCCGTATCCTGGAAATCGGCAGGACGACCCTGTGGCGCAAGATTAAAGAGTATGATATTAAGAAACCATCCGAACTCAACTAGTCCCAAAGCAAGTGAAGAATTCTGCTGCGGCTGCCGAAATTCCAGCATCTACCGGCTGTACTCCCTTCAGCCTCATCAACGTACAAAAAAGTACGCCTCTTCGGCTTCCAGTCCGTGCAGCCGATATCTCCGGGCATTTCGAAACCCTCGCGACGAATTCTTCGCTTGATTTGGGACCAGGCGGCTGCCGGGTAAGCTCAGTCTTCTGCGTTGCTGTATGGTCCTAGAACAAAGAAAATATTTATCCTCTGAGTTACTCCATTTGTCTTTATACCATGTATACCACCCAGGTGCCGTACAGCAGGACCACCAGGGTTGCAAACTCGGCGGCCATGGACAAAAGCTCCTTGTGCAGAATGTGCAGGGGAATGGTGGCGATAAAAAGGCCGCCGAACAGGAGCGTCCACAACGCCATGTCGGTTTGCACGCCCTCATACATAGTTATAAGCGCTATGACCAGGGAGCACAGTAAAATTACTCGTCGTATGATGAACGCAAAAGAAGTAAAACCGTGGCTCCGGTCGAGCTTGTAGGTGGGCATACCGTCCTCTTCGGCCGGATCGTATTTGGTAAACATGAACAATGCCCCTGTAACAAGGGAGAATACCAGCCAGTACGGATACGTATCGACAAGCCTGGTGCATAACGAAGGGGATGCCAGTTTTGCCAGCACAAACGCCGCTGCCATGGGGGTAAAAATGATACCGAAATTAAGCAGGCTGAAACGGGTTCGGGTGAAAAAGAGCAACACGCCTCTGTTTTGTACATACCCGCCCATGTTTGCTCCCAGGAAGTCATATGCCGTGCCTAAAATAACCAGTGTGAGCAACAGTATTGCACCGGCCCGGACCTGTGCTTCCATGAACAGCCCGAGGCCTCCCAGGGCAAATGTTGCGCAGGTCAGCACAATTATTATGATGCGTTTGTATGGCGACTGTTGGTCCATGCTTTCCCTCCCCCGGCACGGCTTCCGGCTTTTTTTAATTATTACGCTTCAGTACAATCCATCAGCGCGGTGTGACCATTACCTTCCGGCAGGCCGCCGGCCTTTTCCGTCTCCGATGGCTTCCATTCCGTCAACAACTCTAGTATATCATCCAAAAACCCTATTGACGACATTCCGCTCTCCTCCTTTCATTGTTTTGGTATTTCTTCAACAAAAAATTTCATGCTGATTTTTTTAAATTCCCGCACGGTAAACAATATGTCAAAATCGGTAATCCCGATGTCCCCGCTGATACGGTTTGCCGTAACCCGGACCTCTTCCCGGGATTTGCCATGAATCATGGCAAAAAGGGTGTAGGGCCAGCCTGGAAATGTGGGGCGTTGATAGCAGTGGCCGATTTCCGGGTACGTTATCATGGCAGACCCGACAGCCTCGATGCGATCCTCGGGCACCACCCAGACGGACATGCCGTTGGCATCATAGCCGGCTTTTTGATGGCGCAGAATCGTACCGATACGACGAAGGATTCCCGCCTCTTCCCAGGACGACACTGTTTCCAGTACTTTTTCTTCCGGCATTCCAATGCGTCGGCCGATGGCTTCAAAAGGACGGGGATCCACCGGAATATCTTCCTGAAGTATTTTCAGCAGTTCTCTTTCCTGTGGTGTCATTTGTTCTCCCTATAGCACGAATCTGACTTTGCTCTGAAAAACCCGCACGGCCGGAAACAGCCGTATGTCCGTTACGCCTGTGTGCTCTTTTATGAGAGTGATGATCTCGTCGAAACGTTCCTGCGACCCGGCGGACAGGGTAAACCAGAGATTCAAGTCCCGGGTGCGTTCATAATTATGCGTCACCCCGGGAAAGGTATTGATATAGCGGGCCACCTCATCCAGCCGCTCTTCCGGGACCCGGGCGGCAATCAGACAATTGGTGTATCCCAACTTGCGGGAGTCGAACACCCCGCCGATACGCCTGATAATGCCGCTGTCTTTAAGCTTTTTGAGACGCTGCACAACCTCTTCTTCAGGTATCCCCAGCTCATCCGCAAAGTGCTTGAACGGCCGGGAACACACGGGAAACCGGTCCTGGGCCATATTCAGGATTTTTCTATCTGTTTCATTCAATTGACCGCCTCCTGGAACGTGGATGGTTTACGTTTCGGCTCATACACGCAGAACGGCTCGGCTTCAAGAAAATCGCCGGTTTTTACATACGCCCGTGCCCGGCAGCCCCCGCACACCCTGCGGTATTCGCAGTATCCGCACTTGCCGGTGTAGTTGTCCACATCGCGGATGCTCAGGAACTGAGGTGATGTTTCCCAGATGTGCCTGAAGTCGTATCCGGCTGTGCGAATGTCACCGCACGGGATATCCAGAAACCCGCAGGCCTGCACCGTGCCCACATGGGAGATAAAGGCAAATGACTGTCCGCCCATGCAGCCTTTGCTCATTGCGTCGAGGCCGTGGCTCCGGGGGGTGACCTTCCGGCCCTGCTCCTGTTCGCGTTGACGATACACCCGATAGAAATGGGGTGCGCAGGTCGGGCGCATTTCAATGGGCAGGCCCTGTTTGGTTTCGTATATCCAGTTGAGCACCCGCTCATATTCCGCAGGCGGTATCTCCATATCTTCCAGTTCTTTCCCCCTGCCGGTAGGCACCAGCAAAAAGGGGCTGAAGGAAACTGCGCCCAGGTCTATGGCCAACTGGAGAATATCGGGCAATTCATGCAGGTTGTGTCGTGTGACCGTGGTGTTTACCATAAAATCCAGACCGGCTGCTTTGGCGGCCCGGATGCCTGACAGGGCACCATCAAAGGCACCGGGCACCCGCCGGAAGGCATCGTGGGAGTGTGCCCCGGCACCGTCAAGGCTGATACTGATGCGCTGGATACCGGCGTCAATCATTTTTACAGCATTTTCAGGCGTGATCATTTTTCCGCAGGGGCTCATTGCCATGCGCAGGCCCAACTCCGTTCCATACCGGGCAATGTCATAAATGTCATCGCGCATCATGGGCTCGCCGCCGGTCAGAATGACAATGGGACCGGTGAATCCGGCGATATTTTCAAGGGTCCGGTATATCTCGTCGGTGGTCAGCTCGTTATCATAGGGTCCGAAGCGTGCCGCGCCCCGGCAATGCCGACAATTTAAATGGCAGGACCGTGTTACCTCCCAGGCTATGACCCGGGGAGGTGTTGTGCCGCTGTCTTTTGCATGCTGTTTGTTCACGTGTTTTCTCCCTGTTTCAGGCTTCCGGTGCGATCTCATCATCGGTCAAATAACAGGCCGGGTCCGGGGCCCACAGGTCTCCATGCACTGCTTCTGCGCGAACCCTGAAATTACCTCCGCATACCTTTTTCCACCTGCAACCGGTACAGCGTCCGGTAAGGTGTTCGACCTTGTTTTTTAATTGCTGCATCAGCGGATTCGTTCGTCCCGGCCAGATCTCGCTGAATTTTTGACGGCGCACATTACCGAATGAATAATGGCGCCAGAACTGGTCGGCGTATATTTCGCCGTCCCAGCTTATGCAGCCGATGCCGTTGCCGGAGCTGTTGCCGCCGTTCATTCCGAGCAACTCAAGAACATCGGGCGCCCGTGCCGACTTTTCACGCAGCATCCGCAGGTACAGGTATACCCCGTCGGCATGGTTGTCGACGGTCAGCACTTCCTTGGGCAGTCCGCGACGGTGCAGGTCGGCGGTCAGGTCGATAATCCGGTCAACGACGCGGCGTGTTTCGGCATGACTCAAATCTTCTTCAACCAGCTTTGAGCCGCGGCCGGAATACACCAGGTGATAGAAACAGACCCGGGGGATCTGCTCTTCCTCAAGCAGTCTGAAAATTTCCGGAATGTCGTCGGCATTACGGCGGCTAACGGTAAAGCGCAGGCCCACCTTGATGCCGGCCTCCCGGCAGTTGCGAATTCCCCTCAGGGCCATATCGAAAGCCCCGGTTGCGCCCCGGAACCGGTCATGAGTTGCACCGATGCCGTCCAGGCTGACCCCGACGTAAGACAAACCGATTTTTTTCAGATCCGAGGCCACGTCCGGGGTGATACGGGTTCCGTTGGTGGAAATGACGGCCCGCAGCCCTTTGGATGTGGCGTATCCGGCCAGCTCAAGAAGGTCCGGCCGCATAAGCGGTTCGCCGCCGGAAAAAAGAACAACCGGCGACCCGAAGTCGGCAAGGTCGTCAATCAGGGCGCGTCCTTCCCGGGTGGTCAATTCATCGGGGTAGTGCACATCTTTGGATGCCGAGTAGCAGTGTACGCAGCGCAGGTTGCAGCGCCGGGTTACATTCCACACCACCACCGGCTTTTTATCGCGGGAGAACTGCAGCAGGTGCGACGGCAGCCGGGACGATTCTCTTCCGTACCGCAGGGTGTCTGAGGGTTCAACGGTGCCGCAGTAAAGCTTAGAAATGCCTATCATACGTCATGCTCCTGTTGTTTTTCTATCAGGCTGTACACCTGTCACGGTGGCTGTCGGAAAACATCCATCTACTGCGTTGCGCTCATCCTTCGTCACTGCGACGTACCGTCAAGTACGCCTCATTCCTCAAGATTTCGCGCGCCTTGTATCTGGGCCTTTTCCAACAGCCCCCCCGTTTTAAAGGTATTCCGACAGGCACCTCGGTAAAATCCGGCAATTTCATCGGCCAGGTCTGCAATGGTGTAGCGACCGGGCCGTATTGCCGGAACTATGTTAAAAGAACGAGCGGTTTCTTCAGTCCGGGGGCCGATGCAGGCCACCTGTGCCCGGCGCAGGGCCGTTTCGAGGTGTTCCGGTCCGATGCCGGAAACAAAGTTTTTGACGGTCGAAGAGCTGGTAAAGGTCACCATGTCAAAATCGCCACCACGAAGCAGGTTGCGCATGTCTTCGGAATGAGAGTCGTCGATAACGGTCCGGTAGGCCGTGGGGGCGTGCACCGAGGCGCCCAGGGCGGAAAGTCCGGCCGACAGGGTGGCCCGGCCAATGTCGGCCCGTGGTATCAGGACCCGCTTGCCGGAAACAGCAATGCTGTTGAAAGCCTCAACCGTGGCTTCGGCCGTAAAACGGTCGGGCAGCAGGTCGGGTATAATGCCGAATGAGTGCACCAGCTCTGCTGTTGCAGGGCCCACTGCACAGACCCTGGTAGCGGCCAGTGTGCGTGCGTCCAGTCCTGCTGCGGCAATGCGCTCAAAAAACATCTGTGCGCTGTTGGCCGAACTGAACACCACCCAGTCAAAGCTTGACATGTCCCGCACTGCCCGGTCCAGGTCTTCCCAGGAATCGGGAGGTGTGATTTTGATTGTGGGGAATTCAAGCACTTCGGCCCCAAGAAGCTCCAGCTTCGTGATCAGATCGCTGGCCTGGGCCCTGGATCGTGTAACCACGATCCGTTTTCCAAAAAGCGGCCGGGTTTCAAACCAGTTCAACTCTTTTCGCAGGTTCACTACCTCTCCGACCACGATCAGGGCCGGAGGCTGCATATCTGCAGTTTTGATTGCATCTGCAATGGTGCCGAGGGTGCCGGTGAGGGTCTGCTGGGTCGGCAATGTTCCGCATCGGACAACGGCGGCCGGGGTATCAGCCGGCTTGCCGAACCGCTGTAGCTCACGGGCAATGCGGGCGGCATTATTTACACCCATGTAAAAAACGAGGCTGCCGTGCATTGCGGCAATGGCGTCCCAGTTGATTTCCGATTCCGGCTTTGAGGGGTCCTCGTGTCCGGTAATGAAGGAGACCGAGGTTGCCGCGCCCCGGTGGGTGGCGGGAATACCGGCATAGGCAAGGGCTGCGGTGCCCGCTGTAACGCCCGGCACCACCTCGCAGGCTATGCCCGACTGCCTGAGCGCAAGGGCTTCTTCGCCTCCGCGACCGAATACAAACGGGTCTCCGCCTTTGAGGCGTACCACGGATTTACCTTCCTGTCCCTTTTGAATCAGCAGCATGTTGATCTGTTCCTGGGGCACGGCATGCTTTCCGGCCTGCTTGCCCACGTAGATCTTTTCAGCGGCAGGGTGTGCATGCTGCAAGAGACGGCTGTTGGCCAGATAGTCATACACAACAACATCGGCTTCCTGCAAAAGGCGGCAGGCCTTGAGCGTTATCAGTTCCGGGTCTCCGGGCCCGGCTCCGACCAGATATACGCGGCCCTTCGTGCTAGTTTGCATATGACCTCCCGCACTGTTGCAGCAGCACGTCCGCACCCCGGTTAAGCAGACGGCGGGCAAGTTCTGTTCCGGTCTCTGCGGCGTTTGCAGTCGTGCCGGTCAAGCGGTCGGAAATGTTTCGGGTGCCGTTGTGGCTGAGCACGCTGCCCTGTAGTTCTATTTCATTGTCTTTTACGGTACACCAGGCTCCTATGGGAACCTGGCATCCGCCTTCAAGGGCTTTTAGAAATGCACGCTCAGCCTTTGTTGCCAGGCAGCTTTCCCGGTGATCGATCGCACCGACCAGTTGCTGCATTGCGGTGTCGCCCGCTCTGATTTGAATCCCCAGAGCGCCCTGGGCCGGAGCCGGAAGCATGCGATCCACCGAAAGCACTTCCGTTGCCTGGTCTGCAAGGCCCAGTCGCTTCAATCCGGCACAGGCCAGGATAATGCCGTCCAGGGCGCTTTCCCTGAATTTTCTCAAACGGGTTTCGACGTTGCCCCGGATATCGCTGACGACCAGGTCCGGGCGATAGGCGAGCAACTGGGCCTTGCGGCGCAGGCTGCCGGTTGCGATTGTCGCCCCATGGGGCAGTTCGTCCAGCCCGAGACCGTTCCGCCCGATAAAGACATCGCGGGGGTCCTCCCGCAGCGGCACCGCTGCAATGCTTAGTCCCGCCGGGCTTTCCGTCGGTAAATCCTTCATGCTGTGTACCGCCATGTCGATGCTTCCCTCCAAAAGGGCCGATTCTATCTCTTTTACAAAAAGGCCTTTATCCCCGATCTTACTGAGTGCCGTATCGAGAATGATATCGCCTTTTGTCTTGATCACGGTTGTTTCAATGCGTACGTCCGGATTGTGCTTCACCAGCATGTCGGCAACCGCCTTTGTCTGGGCAAGCGCCAGGGCGCTGCCCCGTGTGCCGATAATGATTGTAGTGTCAATTGCCATCCAGTCCGAACACCTCCCTGACAGTACAGCGTCCGCACGGTTCCGGTTCTTCGCTGCACTGCTTTAAACGCATGATCGGGCTGTGCAATACCTTGCTGATCAGGCTGCGGGAAAACTTTTCCATCTGTTCCCAGCTTTCCTCGGTAAAATATTTGCGGTTGCGCCGTACCTCGCGTTGCCTGATGCTTTCCAAATGCTCCTGGAGGTGCTTGATGGTCGGGGTGGCCTCCCGGCGTGCATGCCATGCGGCAAAGCTGTTGCATTCGTCCGCGATAATCGCCTCTACTTTCGGTATTTCGGCTGTGCGCATAGCGAGGGTCTTATCAACAAGGCGTTTTAATCCATCCAGATCATACAGATATACATTATCCAGTTTTGCGGCTTCCTTTTCGATATTACGGGGCACGGCAATGTCTATCAGGTAGAGGGGCCGTCCTGCAGTCCGTTTTCCCGCGCAGTTTTTTAGCTGTTCCGAGGTTATAACCGGCTGCGGCGCACCGGTGGAGCAAAAAACAAGGTCGGCCCGGGGCAGGTATTCTTCCAGATCGCACAGAGGTATGGCGCGGGC
>JANQGV010000318.1 GCA_028282925.1 Thermodesulfobacteriota bacterium | reverse complement strand
GGGAAAAGAAAGGGCGCCCTGCAACTTGATCCCGACCGATGTCGGGATTGCCCTCGCGGCACGCTTTCAGTCGGCGGGTCAACAAACTCGCCCCTGAAGAGCGGGGCTCAAACATGTCGACCCTTACCTCCTCCTGAAATCGCTGCACTCGGCTGCGTTGCAATGGGATTAAAAAAGCCCGTAACTTGTCAATGGTAAATGCTTTTAGTAATCAATGCTGCATAAATTAATGTGGTGATTATTAGCCACCCCTTGGTGTGCTTTCGCCCTATGGACGAGAACAGTTGCTCTTATTTTCTTGCCAGTCCTGGATTGCCTGTGCCACGATATGTTCTTCTTCCGGTGTGATGGTCAGGAAGTCGAGGATGAACCGGTCGTTTTGAACAATCCCGATAACCGGTGTTTCCCGATGTTCGAACCAGCGGGCAGCGGTATTGGGCTGCGCTGTATCTACAACCAGCCCCAGGCTTGCAATGGTCCGGCCCGGCAGGCTCCCTCCTCCCATTGCGCCCTCGGTGGCGATAATGTCGCTTTCAGAAAACATCAGATTGTTCCGGCTGATGAATACGGTAATTCTCTGTCTCAGGTAGTCCTGTGATTGCAGGGCACGTTTCAAGTGCGGCAACGTGTTGATGTCTCCGGTTTCGTAGGACCGCAGGGTTTCCTGCAGCATGGCGAATGCAAACTTGTCCGGCCGAATGGCCCGCATCAGAGGGTGTTGTTCAAGGCGCTGTATGTATGTGTCGGCGCCTGCGATGATTCCGGCCTGGCAAGCGCCCACGAGCTTGTCGCCTGAGAAGCAGATAAGGTCGGCGCCGTCCTTCAGGGACTCTGAAGCAAACGGTTCTCCCTGGAGAAAAGGCAACGGTTCTGTGAAAAGATTGCCGCTGCCGATATCATGGACCAACATAACACGGTTACTTTTCAGGGTTGCCAGATCGTTAACCGAAGGCTGTTCGGCAAAACCCATTTGATAAAAATTGGACTGATGGACCTTAAGGATCATTGAGGTTTTGTCGGTAATTGCATTGCGGTAATCATCCAGGGTGGTTATGTTGGAGGTGCCGACCTCCACCACGGTGGCGCCGCTTTGTTGCAGGATGTCCGGAATGCGGAACCCGCCCCCGATCTGCACCAGTTCGCCCCGGGAGATGATGACCTCATGTCCTTTGGCGAATTCAAACAGTATAAGCAGAACGGCTGCGGCGTTATTGTTGACAATCAGGGTGGCTTCCGTATTCAGTATCCTTGCCAGTGCACCCCGTGGGCCTTTGCCCCGGCCGCCTCTTGTGCCTGCCGGCAGGCTGTATTCCAGATTGCAATACCCGCCCAGGCTTTTTGATACGCGTTCAAGCAGTTCTTCATCCCAGGGGGCACGGCCGAAATTGGTATGGAGGACTATGCCGGTTGCGTTGATAACGCGCTGCAGGACTTCCTGCTTTGCCGCCGTGCAGAGCTGCGTGATAGATCGTTCGATCAGTTCGGCCGTGTCTCCGTCCCAGCCCTTTTGTATCTGCTTGCGTGCGGTTGTCACGGCCTGTTGGGCCAGTTGTTTTGCCCACTGGTGACCGTACTGTTCGGCAAACGCCGCAACAAGGGGGTGCTCAAGAAGGACTGTGATGCTGGGCAGTGATCGAAGCTGTTGCTGTACGGATGACATTTCTCAAACTCCTGCCTGAAACGGAAAGTGCTTACCCTTTTTGAGTCTGTCTTCGGTGTCGCCGGGGTCTGGCGGAAACGTGTGGGAATCGAACCCACCCGGGACGCGTTCACGCCCCACAACGGTTTTGAAGACCGCGGGGCCCACCAGGACCCATCCGCTTCCATTCTCCCTGCACTGTAGACTACCGGCCGTTGTGAATTCTAAAACGTTTTTTTGCTGAAACAAGTATCCCGGTAAAAAAGTTTACCGGGACACGAATACTTCTACAAACAATCCAACAGCAATGGCGGAGAGCCGCCCGGGTTACTGTGAGTTGTTGGATTCTTTTTCTTCAATCTGTTTTTTTGAAGCCGCTTCAGTCTCTTCTTCGCTTAAAGAACCCTTGAAGTTCTTAATGCCTTTGCCGAGACCCTTGCCGATTTCAGGAAGCTTGCCGGCTCCAAAAATAATTAAAATGATTACCAGAATGATGAGTAATTCCGGCATGCCGATGCCAAACATAATATGCTCCTTATATATTTACAAATATGCAGTGATTTTTTTAATACAGGTGATAATTATAATAAAAAAAGATATAGGGAGTTCTGTTAAAAAGCAAGCAAAATTTTTAAAAACGGCAAATTACAGTTGTTTTTTCAGAGGGTTGTAATCTTTGATGACTGTGCCGCCTTATATGTAGAGATACGACATATCGGCCGGGATTTCAACCTTGTATTCCGTATGAAACATTCTATATTTTATAATTGAGGGATATAAAAGAAAGCCCGAAAACTTTATTTTTACACATTTTTTTATGAAGGAGGGATGGGTTATGAAAGCAGGCATTATATTTACCGGCTCAGGACCCATGCTTATTTTAACCACCTATGAGTCGTTTACCGATCCCAAGTTTGTAGAAAAGCTGAACACCAAGGGCGTCAAGAAGTATTTGGCATTTGAAGTTCCGGTAGATCCGGTGAAAGAGCGGTACGGAATGCACTTTTCGGTTATCATGGGGGATTTGAAACAGTCCGACGACCTGCGGGTACTCGATTACAATGGGCACCACGTGATGAATACTTTTGCGTTCAAGGAGATGGGAGAGCCGACCTTTTATGAATAGCAGCCCATCGGGGTGTGGCAACATTTGTTCTACCGTTGCCGTGTGCCTTTTAGGTCAGCTTGAAAGACTCTTCAAATTGCGGAACTACCACCTCCCATTCGAGCAAATCCCGTATCTTTTCCGCCAGGGACAGGGAGGCTTCGGGTTCGCCATGCACGATAAATGTTTTAACGGGCGGACGGTTGAAGCCCATGAGCCAGGCGAGGGTTTCTCTGAAGTCTGCATGCCCTGAAAAGCCGGAAATGTTTTCGATCTTGGCCTTTACCGGTATCTGCTGCCCATGAATCTTGATCTCGGTTTTACCGTTGAGGATGGCACGGCCGCGGGTGCCTTCGGCCTGATACCCGACAAACAATACAGTGTTTTTTGGATCAGTTATTCTGCGCTGCAGATGATGCAGGATGCGGCCGCCTTCAAGCATGCCGCTGGCGGAGATGATGATGCCGGGTCCCGTTACTTCATGCAGCTTTTTTGAATCTTTCACGTCTTTCACAAAGTGGACATTGCTCGGGCGCAGTATCATTTTGCCTTCCAGTTCCAGAACTTTGGCTTGGAAGTCGTAATCGCTTTTCATTTCTTCAAAAACACGGGTGGCCTCGACCGCCATGGGCGAGTCGAGATACACCGGGAGGGTGGGGATGATTTTTTTCTCTTCAAGCTCACGAATATAGAAGAGCAGCTCTTGGGCCCGTTCAACGGCAAAAGAGGGGATGACCAGTGTGCCGCCCCGCTCCACGCTTTCATTGATGACCCGGGCAAACTCCTCATCGCGGGATTTGTGTTCAGGGCTGTGAAGCCGGTTGCCGTAGGT
>JANQGV010000197.1 GCA_028282925.1 Thermodesulfobacteriota bacterium | reverse complement strand
TGACGAACAGCAGCTGGGCGTAGAGCTGATCAAAAAGGCCATTGTAGAGCCGCTGCGCTGGATCGCCTCCAACGCCGGTTATGACGGCTCCATCGTGATTGAGAAGGTAAAAGACGGCAAAGACGCTTTCGGATTCAATGCCCTGGCCGAGAAGTACGAAGACATGATCAAGGCCGGAGTAATCGATCCGAAGAAAGTGGTCCGCTGCGCGCTGCAGAACGCATCAAGCGTAGCATCGCTTCTGATCACCACCGAGGCCATGATCGCCGATATCCCCAAGGATGATGCCGGTGGAATGGGCGGAATGCCTCCGGGCGGCGGCATGGGTGGAATGGGTGGAATGCCCGGCATGATGTAAGCACCTCATGCCCACCTGAACCAACTGCATACAACAAAAGCCCCCGTATCTTTACGATACGGGGGCTTTGTCTTAATTAATAAACATATTATTGACTTACCAAAAGACCCCGTTTTAATTTATAAAGCCTTGATTAACTAAGACGTTAACCTTTGATTGATAACGGTGTTTCACGATTCCTTTGCAACGCAGCCGAGTGCAGCGATTTCGGGAGGAGGAAAGGGTCGACATGTTTGAGCCCCGTTTTGCAGGGGCGAGTTTGTTGACCCGCCGACTGAAATCGTGCCGCGAGGGCATCCCGCCCGCTTTTGCGGGACAAGTTGCAGGGCGCCTTTCTTTTGCCTCCTTTTCTTTGGCGCTCAAAGAAAAGGGGGAGGCGCTTGCGTCTTATAGAATATAGTTTTTATGTTTGTCAAAATGGCCTGTTTACCATTGCAAAAAACACTGTCGGTCTATCTCTCAATATCCCTGAGCAACAAAACAACATCCGCGATACTGCGACTGACTCTGCGCATCGTCATTCTAAAAATAAAAGCTTTAAAAAATTCTCCGGGCCGTTTGATCCAGTACAGCACCATGCCGGGGATACCGTTCCTGTTTTTAATTCTTACAATTGTTTCGGCATCAAACGTATCTTTCCGGGCGGTATCCGAGATAATACGAATATTCATAAAGGGGATACCGGCATCATCACATACCCCGGCAATGGCCGCGCTTTCCATATCCACGCAGCAACAGCCAGCAGTCTGGAAAAGCACATTTTTGTCTTTCTGAAGATGCACAAACTTCTTGCCGGTCAGGCAGGAGCCGGTGTGTACCTTGTTTCCGGCCTGTTGTAAAAGCTCCCTCGCTTTTTCTCTCAGGTCCGCATCACAACTATACACCAGCTTGGTGTTCTGCCTGACAATACGGTCAACCACAACAACATCCCCAACGTGCAGGGCAGGATCAAGAGCCCCGGCAGCCCCCACGATGATCACCAAACCAGGTCTTGCCTGTTTGAACACTGTCCGGGCTGACCCAGACGCTTTTTTGGGGCCGATACCGCACTGTACCAGCACAAAATCACCACCGCACGATTCCACCTGCAGCAAGCACCCCCCGCCCAAAACCTGCTTTTTCCGCACGGATACCCTTTTTTGCAGGGTTTTCAATTCATCTTCGGAAGCGATAAAAACAAAAACCACACCAATCCCTTTCCATAAAAAACATAGCGTGTTCCGTATAGTTATACTAAGATTATACTATTAGTAAAATTTTTTCTTTATTTGCTAAAAAATGTCTGATATCAATAAGTGTCACAAACATGCAAAATAACTGCATTTACAAAAGGAGCGCATATGCAGAAAATTCCTGTTGCCAAGGCAGCTTCCGGGATGGTTTTGGCAAAACCGGTGGCCCGCGACAATGGTGTTGTATTAATGGGCGAAGGCACGGAACTCAACGAGCAGCTTATAGAAAAACTGCACGACCTGGAAGTTCAGAAAATTGCCGTTAAAGGCCGCCCCCTTGATTTGGGCGGTGAGGATAAATCCCTGGAGCAATTGCTGGCTGAACTCGACGAGCGGTTCAGTACCAATGAAAACGACAAGTTCTGCCTGCAGATAAAAGAGCTGATCAAAAAGAGTATTACCCGCCGCAAGGAAGAGGAAGAGCTGTAACACAATACTGAGTAGAGGACTCCGTACTATGGACATGGAAAAAGAAAAAATCCGCCGTAAAATTAAATCGATAAAAAGCCTTCCAACGCTTCCGGCGGTTGCCCAGAAGGTGAGCAAGATGGCGGAAAACGATAATACGTCGGCCCAGCAACTGGGTAAAATCATCTCCACCGACCAGGCCCTGTCCGGGCGGGTGCTGCGGCTGGTAAATTCATCGTTTTACGGTTTCCCCGGCCGCATATCTTCCATATCAAACGCCATAGTGCTGCTTGGTTTCGATGTCGTAAAAAGCCTGATTATCAGCGTTTCAGTGTTTGAGATGATGGAAAAGGGCGTCATCGGCCTCTGGGAGCATTCGCTGGGATGCGCCATTGTCTCGCGTATGCTGGCAAAGCGGGTGGATGATTGCGACCCCGAAGAAGCCTCGGTTGCCGGGCTGTTGCACGACATCGGCAAAGTTGTGGTCAGCATGCAGTTGAGCGAAAACTATGAAGACATTAAAAAGCTCATTGTTGAGAAAAAAATTATTTTCAGCGACGCTGAAAAAGAAGTTCTGGGCTTTACCCATCAGGACATCGGGGGCTGGCTGACCGAATCGTGGAACCTGCCCGTGAACCTTCAAGAACCTATTGCCTACCACCACCAGCCTCTCAAAGCCCAGAAGGCCAAAATACCTACCGCCGTGGTGCATGTGGCCAACTTTCTCACCCGTGCCATGGGCTTCGGCTCCGGCGGCGACCCCTGGACCCCGCCCCTTGAGCGCAAGGCCTGGGAGCGTCTGGGCCTGACAATGCAGGACCTGGAAGAAATCATTGAAGAACTTGGTGATGAATTCGAATCTGTTGAGGCCGAATCGCTCATGAGCGAAGGAGAATAAGTGGAAGCGGCTAAAGAAATATTTCTTATCTCCCAGGACGAATCCATTAACTGGAAAATCACCAAACAACTGGTTGAGCAGGACTACACCATCAACACCAGCCACAACGTTGATGAAGGTCTGGGGAAAGTATATGAAACTCCGCCGTCCCTGATTATCCTGCATGAGCGGCTGCTGAAAGGAAAGGGGCTGCGGCTGCTGAAATCGTTTAAAAAGGACACCCTGTTTTCTCACATTCCGGTTGTACTGCTGGTCAGTCCCGACTGGGAGAAACAGGTGATTAACTGGGACTCCTATCCGGTTGAAGACTACCTGACCACCTCTTTTAAAGGCGAGGAACTTACCAACCGGATCTCTCTCTGCGTGAACCGCTTCAACCGGGCTCTTGATCCGAACCCCCTTACCCGGCTGCCCGGCAACACGTCCATCCTGCGTGAAATCCAACGGGCTCTGGACCTGGGGCAAAAGACCGCCATATGCTATCTGGATATCGACAATTTTAAAGCCTTCAATGACAAATACGGGTTTGCCCGCGGTGATGAAGCCCTGCGGATGACCGCCCGCATCCTCTCCAACAGCGTCAAGGATTATAAAAGCGAAGAGGTGTTTGTGGGCCATGTCGGCGGCGACGATTTTGTATTCATGGTTCCCGCCGATCACATGGACGAATCCTGCAAAAAGATCATCGCAGGTTTCGATGCAATCATACCCAGCCTGTACGACGAGGACGACCGCAAAAAGGGCAGCATCATTTCAAAAGACCGTGCCGGCAAGAAGCAGACGTTTCCGCTGATGAGCATCTCCATCGCGGTTGTCGTAAACGACGCGACTTCATTGAAACACTATGGTGAAGTGAGCCAGATTGCTTCGCAGATAAAAAAGGAAGTGAAAAAGAAAACCAAGAGCAACTACATGACGGACCGCAGAAAAAAGAAATAGCGCGTCGGCCCCGGACCCGGCTACTCGGTCTGCATTCCTTTAAACTCCCGCTTAATCTTGCGCAGTTCATTCTTCATTTTGAACCGCTGAACCACATCAAGCAGGTTACCGGCAATAACTCCGATAAAAAAGGGAATAAGGATAAGTGCCCAGGTTGGGAACGTTAACGTTACATCGTAGTAGTAATGCAACTCGACGGGGTGGGTGTTTTTCATTGAAAACGTCAAGAGTACAACAATAATGAAGACAATTCCGCAGGTGTTTATGAATGTTCTCATACATCCTCATCAAATCTGTTAGCGCGACCACACTGGCTGAAACCCGGTTGCACCATACCAGAAACTACTCGTCCACGTCAAGCATCTGTTTTGAAATGATGTCGAGAATTTTGTCTTTGCGGAATCGCCAAGAGTTGCCGACCCGAAACCCGGGCAACTGCCCTTTTTTCACCAGCTTGTAGATGGTGATTTTGGATAGTTTCAGGAATTCCGCAACTTCTTCAACGGTCATTATCTGTGCACTGTCTTTTGTCTGTTTCATTATGCCCTCTATTATTTTAACTGCTTTTTATCATGTTAAGTGGAAAGCCAGTAAGAATAATGAAATATATGGTTATTTCGACATTTATTTTTATAACTCAACCAATTTATCTATTTACGTTCTTATTTTTTATTTAACACAAAGAAAAAATATTTCAATTAAAAAGTAATTAATTTTTACAATAAAACGAGTTATTATCAAAAAATTTAGCTAAATTAAACATTTATAAGCCCCATTGCCTATCAGCAGCTATTTTTAATAGACAGCTTGAAAAATATCTGTTACTTATTCTATATTCGTGAGGTAAAAAACAAAAAAGGAAGTAGAAACAAATGTTTGAACTATCTATCAGCACCTCGTTCGCCGCCGCACACCGGCTTGATAATTACCAGGGAAAGTGTGAAGCACTTCATGGACACAACTGGAAAGTAGAGGTAACGGTAAAGGCCGAACACCTCAACGATATCGGCATTGCCATCGACTTCAAGGACTTGAAAGCGATTACGAACCGGATTCTCGACGGACTTGACCACACCTGTCTGAACGACATATACCCCTTTACCGAGATAAACCCCTCGTCTGAAAACATCGCCAAATATCTGTATGAAGAGTTGGAAAAACAATTAACCGACTTTCCCGTCACCGTTGAGAAGACATCGGTCTGGGAGTCGGACAACGCATGGGCCGTCTACTACCGGTAAACAAACGTTGCAGGTGCGAGCCCGGCGTATATCATTCACCTCGAACGTTGGAAATCGACTCATATGACCTTGAAAGACATCCAGAACCTGCAGGACCACCGCAAAATTGAAATCGACAAAGTCGGCGTAAAGGGAATACGCTATCCCATCGTCGTGCTTGACCGGGTCAACAAAGAGCAGCACACCGTTGCAACCATCAATATGTACGTGAGCCTCCCGCATCATTTCAAGGGCACCCACATGAGCCGCTTTATCGAAGTGCTGAACAAATACCGGCACGGTATCAGCACCATGAACATAACGGAAATCCTGGGCAAAATGAAAGAAAAACTCAAGTCCGAATCAGCCCATATTGAAATTGAATTTCCTTTTTTCATCGAAAAGCAGGCCCCGGTCTCCCGCGCCAAAAGCCTGATGGAATACCGGTGCCGTATCTGGGGAACCCACACCGACGTATCCGACCTTGTTGTCGGCGTTGAAGTGCCGGTAACGGCCCTGTGTCCCTGTTCACGGGAAATAAGCAACTACGGGGCTCACAACCAGAGAAGCACCGTAACCGTAAAGGTCCGGTTTAAAAAATTTTTCTGGATGGAGGATCTTATCAGCCTGGTGGAAAAAAGCGCATCGAGCGAAATTTTTCCCCTGCTGAAACGGCCCGACGAAAAATACCTGACCGAGGCGGCCTATGACAATCCGCGCTTTGTCGAAGACATAGTCAGAAGCATTGCCGAACAACTCGACCAGGACGATAATATCACCTGGTACAGCGTTGAATCGGAAAACCAGGAGAGCATACATAACCACAGCGCCTATGCCAGCATCGAATCAAAAAGCTGAGCGTATCCGGCACGTATGAAAAAATGTCTTGGACAGTGACCGGCAGAATGGTATACCTCAAGGCTATAAAAAGGGGCAATCATACATTAATTACCATGCACAGGTGATCCCATGGAGAAAAAAGCTTTGCAACAAATGAAACGGGACGAACTGCTGAAGCTGGCCGGATCGTTGGGCATACCGGGTCGGCATAAAATGAAGAAAGATGCCCTCGTTGCCGCCATATCCGCTGCACAAAAGGAAGGCACCTCCGCACCGGCAAAAAAAGCCGCCGGGCGTTCCTCCACCGGGACTTCCCGCAAAAAGGCAAAAAAATCGGCTGCCCCGAAGAAACAACCTGCTGAACCGGCTCCGAAAGCAGTTCAGCCCGTGCCGGAAATCCCGCGTGCATACATTCAGACCACCATAACCGCCATGGCCCGCGACCCTTTATGCATTCACTGCTACTGGCAGATTTCACCGGCAAGCGCGGCGTTAAGGCCGGAAGGCCGAACCGTCCTGCGGGTGCATGATATTACCGGCATCCAGTTCTACGGCAACAATTCCCACGACAGTTTCGACCTCGCCTTCACCGGCCGGCAGGGAAGCCGCTATATAACGGTACAAGAACCGGGGAGAACGTACTGCGTGGAAATCGGCTTAATCACGGATGAGGGCTATCGCTGCCTTGCCAGATCAGGGTCTATTACAACACCCCGGCCCCGTTCATCAGACCGGACTGATCCCGACTGGCACGTTTCAGATCAAACCTTTGCGGAAATTTACAAGCGGTCCGGCGGCGACCTGCGTCAGGTTGCAGGATCCCCGGGTCTGCTGGAGTATGTGTCTTCTCCGGGACCCGAAAAGTGATGTGTGTTTTTTAATTATTTCCAAAATGCATGCAACCTTGATTAATAAAAGCACGAACCCTTGATTATTTACGGGCTTTCTCTTTCCCCTTGCAACGCAGCCGAGTGCAGCGATTTCAGGAGGAGATAAGGGTCGACATGTTTGAGCCCCGTTTTTCAGGGGCGAGTTTGTTGACCCGCCGACTGAAATCGTGCC
>JANQGV010000159.1 GCA_028282925.1 Thermodesulfobacteriota bacterium | reverse complement strand
TGCAACGCAGCCGAGTGCAGCGATTTCAGGAGGAGATAAGGGTCGACATGTTTGAGCCCCGCTTTTCAGGGGCGAGTTTGTTGACCCGCCGACTGAAATCGTGCCGCGAGGGAATCCTGCTTAGGCCCAAATCAAGCGAGGATTCGTAGCGAGGGTGCTGAAATGATCGGAGATACAGGCTGCACGGACCGGAAGCCGAAGAATCGTACTCATCTGTACGTTGATGAGGCTGTAGGGAGTACAGACTGTAGATTTGGGCATTACGGCAGCCGCAGTAGAATTCTTTGCTTGATTTGGGCCTAGGGCGGGACAAGTTGCAGGGCGTCCTTTCTTTCCCCCCTTTCTTTGGGGCGAACAAAGAAAAGGAGTTGAAGACGCGCAGCGTCTTATAAAAATATTCTCTCTAAATCGCCTAAAGCTATCCGATTTGCACAGATGAAAGTCACTGGATATAATTCTTTACTGAAAACATATTACATAAAAGGGGTTTTGCCGAGCAAAGCCCCTTTTTTATGTATAGACAATCAGCATCCTCGGTGTATAGTATGTAGAAAGGGGTATAACAAAATTGTAATTCCTTTATTCAGCACATACCTATGAAACCGGACCTACCATATTTGTATGAACTGGCGCCGGATATCGACCGGCACATAATAGACAATCATCACTCCCGTATCAGCGAACGATACTTTGAAACGTTCACACATGATGCCGTTGCACTGCACCTGGCACATATTGCCCAGCTTGATAGCGGCTGCCCGGTACGGGTTATTCTAGAGAAGACCGGTACTGAAGATGTTACGTGTACGGTTATCGCCTTTGATTACCCCTATGCGTTGTCCCTTATCACCGGCATTTTAGGTTCGCTGGGATTGTCGATCCACTCAGGCACCGCTTTCACCTATGCAAAAAGCCGCGTGCACGCTCCCCGCGAAATGCACCGGAGACGGTATCTCCGGAAAAAAATTTCTGAAACAACCCTGCAACGAAAAAAAATCATCGACCGGTTTACCGGGACCCTGAACACAACGGCACCGTTTGATGCATGGAAAAACACCTGCATCAACATGCTGGAGGAAGTGTTCGGTATGCTGGAGAAAAGGGACGCCGATTCCGTTGATCGGGCGAAGATGACGGTAACAGAGGGTATGGTCAAAAGCCTGCAGGAGATGGCAATCGATCAGGATAAAGTCCTGTATCCGATTAAAATTGATATCGACAATGAGTCCGGGCCGCATACCCGCATGCAGATAGTTTCGGAAGACATCCCTTTTTTTCTGTACACTCTCAGCACCGCTTTGTCGCTGCACGGTATCGTCATTGAAGAGGTAAACATAAACACTGCGGGAGACCGGGTTTTCGATGAATTCTATCTGGTCGACACCTCCGGTGAAAAAATTATTGATGAGAACAAGCTGCGCGGCATCAGGCTGTCCGTGCTTCTCACCAAGCAGTTCACCTACTTCCTGGGCAATGCTCCCGATCCTTTTACAGCCCTGGCCCGGTTTGAAGAAATTGTAGAAGAATCGGCCAAATCCCCGCAAAAAGAGCCGCTCATCGACCTGCTGGCAAGCCCCACTACCATGCAGGGACTGGCTCAACTCTTCGGCGCCAGCACCTTCCTGTGGGAAGATTTTATACGGCTGCAATATGAAGAGCTGCTTCCGCTGATTTCGGCCCATACCGGCCGCACCGATTTCATCAAGCCTATTGAAACCCTCTACTGGCGGCTTGAAGAGTATGTCCGCGCGGGGGTAACCCTTGAGGAAAAGATTGAACGCATCAACCGTTTTAAAGACAGTGAGATATTTCAGATCGACCTCAATCATATTATCAACCACCCCAAAGAATTCAAGATCCTGTCCGAGCAGTTGACGATCCTGGCTGAAATTATCGTCAACTACACAACCCGCCTGCTCTATGAGGATTTGTGCGCAACACATGGAACTCCGCGCACTGTGGCCGGCCTTGAAGCCCGGTATGCGGTTATGGGGCTGGGCAAAATCGGCGGTGCCGCACTGGGATATGCTTCCGATATTGAGCTGCTGTTTATTTACAGCGACAGCGGGCAGACCGACGGCGCATCACCGCTTTCCAATGCCGAGTTTTTTAATCTACTGGTCAAAAAAATAATCGGGGCCGTACGGACCAAACGCGAAGGCATCTTCAACCTCGACCTGCGCCTGCGTCCCTACGGAAGCGACGGCCCCCTGGCCTCCAGCCTGAATACCTTCTGCCAATATTACGGCAAGGGGGGCAAAGCCCACGCATACGAGCGGCTGGCCTTGGTGCGGCTGCGGGCCATCGGTGGTGATACTGAGTTCGGCCTGCAAATAGAACGCTTACGCGATGAAATGATCTATGCATCGCAAAGTATCGACCTGCCGGAACTGCACGACTTGCGTGAAAAGCAACTGCTTGAGATGAGTGAGCCGGGCCGCATCAATGCCAAATTCAGTCCCGGCGCCCTGGTAGACCTTGAATATACCGTTCAGTTGCTTCAGGTGAGGCACGGCGCAAACACCATCGGCATGCGAACGCCTCGCATTCATACCGCACTGCATGAATTGACCAAAGCCGGGGTGCTGTTTCGTGAAGAAAGCGACCGCCTGATCGATGCCTATGGTTTTCTGCGGCATCTGATCAACGGACTGCGCATGCTGCGCGGGTCAGCCAAAGATCTTTTTCTTCCGCCCGGCGATTCAGTTGAGTTTGTTCATTTGGCCCGCCGTCTGGGCTACACCCGGCACCAGGATCTTGAGCCCCAAAAGCGGCTTGAACTCGATTTCAACACCCACACCGCGGTTGTCCGCTCTTTTATAGAACGGCATTTCGGCCGGGATTCCATCCCCGGGCCTGCGATCGGGAATGTGGCCGATCTGATTTTGTCCGAAACGGTTCCGGACAATCTGGCTGAAAAAATTCTTTCCGGCTGCGGATTTGTGCAGCCCGGACGCGCTTACCGGAACCTGAAACTCCTGGCCGGTTCCGATAAACGCCCCGCGCTCTTTGCACGTCTGACCCTGCTTGCCTGCGATGTCCTGAAAACCGGCCCCGATCCCGATATGGCGCTGAACAACTGGGAACGTTTTGTGCAGTCCCTTGATGAACCGTATAGTCACTATACGTTGATGCTTAAACAGCCCAAGCGCCTTGAAATTGTATTGGGCATTTTTGCCGCCAGTCAGTTCCTGTCTGAAATACTTATTAAAAACCCGGAATTCCTCGACTGGGTAACCCAGCCCGAAAATATCGATCGCCTGCTGAAGCGTGAAACCGCTGAGCATGAGCTGAGTACTCCTTGCAACGGTGCCGCCGATCATGCTGCCCGGCTTGACCATGTGCGCCGGTATAAAAAAAGAGAAATCCTCCGTATCGGCACCAGGGACATATGTCTTCAGGTATCCCTTCAGGATATCGTAAGCGAGCTCTCCGCCCTGGCTGAGGCGTGCATCCGGATTAATCTTGAACAAACAACAACAGACTATGTGCAGGAGAAAAAACAGTCTGTCTCTCAATGCTGCATTATGGATTCGTTCTGTATTATGGCTTTCGGCAAACTGGGCGGCAGCGAACTGAATTACAGCTCCGACATTGATTTGCTCGGTCTTTATGATGATGCGCCCACAGCCTGTATTGCAGGAGAATCTCCGGAAGAAATCTATTCACAGATTATGACAAACATCCGGGAAAACCTCTCACAGCATACTGCAGAGGGCTATGCGTACCGCGTTGATCTGCGGTTGCGGCCCTACGGCAGTTCAGGCCCCATTGTATACGGCTTGAACAGGCTTGTGGATTACTACAGCAACGATGCCTCGCTGTGGGAAATCCAGGCCCTGCTCAAACTGCGTCCTGTTGCAGGCAACACATCAATCGGAGACCGGCTTATCGCACGGCTGAAACCGCTGCTCCTGGGTGACATTGATCCGGCGGAACTGGTTTCATCCATCACCTCGATGCGAAACTCCGTGTTTAAACAGTTGAACAAAAAAAACACACCCGCTGAAAACGATATTAAAGACGGGCCGGGAGGTATTCGCGATATAGAGTTTTTAGCCCAGGGGCTGCAACTGCTCCATGCCCGCCGGCACCCGGACCTGATAGACGGGAACACATTGTCGGCACTGGCGCGGCTGGAACAGCATGGCGTCCTGCCTCAAAAAACGGTAAAGCAGCTCACCGATGATTATTTGTTTTTGAGAAAAACAGAACATGTATTGCAGATATTTGAAGACCGTCAGGTACACGCTCTGCCCTCCGACAGACCCGGTCTGCATGCCCTTGCCAAAAGAATTCACGGCAATGATGTTGATGCCGATTTTTTCATACAGGCCGTCAAAAAATGCCGGGCCCGTGTTCAGGAAACCCGGCAGACGTATCTGCTCAATGCGTAAAGCGCTTGACACTATTGAGCAAAGCCGGTCCGGCCTCAGCTTCCCCCCCTGCTGAAGCACTCGCCGACCCTCTCTTTTTATTCAAGAAAATCCCTTAACTGTCGAATATATAATTATAATTTAATCATGATATCGTCTCAACATCAGGATGGGCTTTAGCAATGCGCTATAATCTATAATCAATTTACATACTCAGTTGTTTATTTACACTTTTTATGGTAAAAAATGTATAATATAAGTAAACTAAACAGGGATCGTACATGAAACAGGTCTGGGCGCCGTGGCGCATTCAGTACATTCTGGGTAAAAAAGGAAAATCCTGTTTCCTGTGCATTCGCAAATCAAAGGGATACAGACGTCGGCATTTGATTCTTGCCGAAACCGACCACAGTCATGTGCTGCTCAATAAGTATCCCTATACCAGCGGGCATCTCATGGTGGTAACCCGGCGTCACGTTGCCGACTTGAGCGGCATGACCGACGAAGAACTGACCGATTTCTTCAAGCTTGTTCGGTTTTCGGTCAACGCCATGAAAAAGGCTTTAAAGCCCGACGGGGTAAACATAGGAGCCAACCTCGGCAAAGCTGCCGGTGCCGGTGCCGACGATCATTTTCACTTTCATGTAGTTGCGCGCTGGAACGGGGACAATAATTTTATGCCGGTCATCGGCGATACCATGGTAATGCCCGAGCACCTGGAAAAAACGTATGACAGGCTGGAACCCTATTTTGAAATCCGTGTTTAAATTTTCAACCATGACAACAGTACAGTACAAGCAGAGCAAAATCCGTTTCAGCATGCTTCTTTGTTGCATGGTTTGCCTGTGGCTTGTGTGCGGCACCAATCCGGCCTACGGCATAAACACTATTTCTTCAGTGTCCGTTTCCCAAAGTAAAAATTCAGAAACGGTAACGATCAACCTTGACCGGCCGGTTTCTTTTAAATCCAGAACCCTGAATAAAAGCGACCGGTATAAGCTGCCCCATCGGCTCTATATCGACCTGCTCAACACCGGACTCACCCCGGGAATGAAACAGATTGTCTATCCCGAAAGCTCGCTCATAAAAAAAATCAGGATCGCCTATACCAAAAAAACAACTGCACGGGTTGTTCTTGACCTGAATAAAAAACTTTCAGGCAATGATTACACCATTGCACAATATGAAAGTCCCCCGCGTATTGAAATATCCATGAAACGATCAGGGCGACATGTC
>JANQGV010000037.1 GCA_028282925.1 Thermodesulfobacteriota bacterium | reverse complement strand
ATTCTTTATCAGGGCGGCCAGCCGGTTTTGTTCGAGATGTCCGACAAACTGAATATGCTCTTCCAGCTTCTCCTGACGAACCAGGCTTTTCAGCCGCTCTTCCTCGGCACCTTTCCCGGCGATGATAAGCCGAACGTCCGGGTGCGATGCCGCAACGGTTGCAACGGCACGAATGAGATGGTGGATTCCTTTAAGATAAATCAGCATTCCGGCATAGGAAAAATAGTTTCTACCATACCGATCCTGCATCTCGCGCATAAGATCGTCTTCCGGAGATTGAAAACTGTCAAGGTCGGTAAATGTCGGAAACACAAACACCTGTTGCGATCCCCGGGGCAGAAGGTTACGGCAGTACGATGAAATCGCGCGATAGGCATCGGCCTGCCCCAGGCTGAACCTGCCCACAATGGTCCTGGCGGCTTTTTCCAGCCCCGAAAACCATGTCCGGTGATAGAGCATTACCCCCTCGCGCCAGTCGCTGTGAATTTCTATAATGAGTTTCGGTTTTGACGGAACTCCAAACAACTTCCAGGGCAACAGGGCCAGTGCCGGTGCAACCGCTTCATAGGGGCTCTGGGCCACAACGGCAGAGGTCGATTTCTTCCACGCTTCGACCGTCGTAATCCACCACGAAACCACAAAGTGCAGAGCATAGCGCAACATTCGCGGCAGGCGCGAAGACAACAGCACCCAGCGCGATCCGTGTAGTTCGGCCTGCGCGCCCGCCTGACCGTCCCCAAAGGAGATTACTTTCGACTGGAAAAAAGGTTCCAGTCCCTTCCATTTCTTTATCAGCGTTGGATCGGGCCGGGACGGAAATCGCGTTGTGCTGATAAAAAGCACTTTCAGGCGCTCGGATATTGATCCGGCATCGTCACCCGGCAGATCAATGTGACCGTCGGCCGCTGCAGCAAGCAGTTGTTCGGTCGTGTTGACCAGCCCGTCCCAACCGAACTGTTTGAGGGTGGCACATCCGTTTTTTACAATCCGTTCCCTAAGCGCTTCATCGGAGAGCATTGTACGGACAACACTTTCCAGGGCTGAGGAGTCCCCAGCCGGGATAAGAATACCGTTATAGCCGTCCTGTACCAACTCGTGGGTCCCGCCGGTGTTGGTGGCGATAACCGGCGTCCCGGCGGCCATCGCCTCAAGCACGATATGGGGCAGGCCTTCATAGGATGAATTCAACACGAAAAGATCGGCCCGCTGCAGGCCGGTAAAAACCTCCCGGCGCCCAAGCTGGCCTGCCAGACGCACCCTGCCGGAAACCCCGTGTTTTTCTATCAACGACTCCAGGTGTGCTCTTTCCGACCCCTCTCCGACAATACTCAGTTCCATTTCCGGGATACCGCTGCAAACGGCAATAAGGGCCTCAAACCCCTTCCATGGAACCAGCCTGCCTACCGAAACAACTTTTTTCACTGAACCGCCGTTTGCGGGAACATCTACCCCTTCACCAGGCAATGCTGCATCAGGCATCTCCACGGCGTTGTATATCACCCGGATTTTGTCTTCCGGCACCCCCCATTCCTGGACGATTCTTTTTAGATAACGGCTGGGCGTAATCAAAACAGAGCTGCGTGCAACCCAGTAGGCCCTGAGCTTTTTGAGGAGCTCCAGTCGGAGACCGTATTTTTTCTTTTGGAAAAGTTCAATGCCGTCGTCCGTAGAACCGAACATCCTGGCCCGTTCCCAGGCAAGATCGCCCACTATTTTTTGCACCAGCGGTTTCCGCAAAACCAGGTTGGCAAGCACTGCCTCAAGGGCAAGACCATGCACAAAGAGCACATCGGCTTTCCAGCCCAGCCGAAAAATCGTTGCGATTGTTTTAATAACGCGTAGCGGACGAAATGAGTTACGCTGTATGCGCACCACATCCAACGTCCGGCCATCGTCCTGTTGTGCCGGATCGTCGCTGAGGGTAATGACCGTTATCCTATGCCCGTTGTCCTGTAACGCCCGGGAAATTGCAGGAACGTAACTTGCGGGACCGCCGATATCGGGGGGGAAAATACCTGTGACAACTAGAATATTCATAGACATGCAATAGCAACTCTAAGCGTAGGACATTTTTGTTGAAAAATTGATCAAACTCACCTAATAAAATACACAATCTACCTGTATGTCAAGCACTAGTCTGGGCTGCCGGGAACTTTTCAGCCCTGAGTCGGGACAACGCTTGCTTTATGCAAAGCCATACCGCTGCTGTCGACACATGCTATTAATAACTATTTTATGGTGGCAATAAGCAAAATTTACTATATATAACGTAATATATATATCTTTTTAATCCAATTGACATCCATGTTGAATATAGATAGAATACATGCACCATACAGCGAGACATCATTGGATAATCCCAGCATCCCGGAAACGGGGATAAAATATACGGTAGTATGAACGCAGTAAGCACGTGTTTGTCCTACACAAAGGCTATTCTCCATCATGGCTGATGAAAAAAAGAATATTCAGATCCTGATAGTAGACGATGAGGCCTCGGCTCGCGACACGGTGGCCGAACTGCTGGCTGAAGACGGATTCAGCGTTGACACCACGGATTCAGGCATGAATGCCCTGGAGATGCTCGACCAGAAAACCTACGACCTGATCATCTCCGACCTGATTATGCCAAAAATGGACGGCATATCCCTTACCAAAAACATCAAAGACCTGGGCCTGGATATTCCCATTATCGTCATCACGGGCTTTGCCACGATCGAACATGCCGTGGATTCCATGAAGGCCGGGGCGTTTGACTTTATCACAAAGCCGTTCAATTTCGACCACATTAAACTGACCGTGGAGAAAGCCCTTGAAACAAAGCGGCTTATGGAAATGGCCCATGAACGGGAGTTTTACAAAAAGCTTTCAAACAGTGATGAACTTACCGATCTGGCAAATTACCGCTCTTTCAGCGAAACGCTCCAGACGGAAATCGAGCGGGCCACACGCTACAACAGACCCCTGACCGTTATGATGATAGACATTGACGACTTCAAAGCCTGCAACGACACCTACGGACATCTCGCCGGTGATATGGTCCTGAAACGGATTGCACAGCTGATCAAAAAAAACACGCGCGGGTCCGACTTTGTGGCCCGCTACGGCGGAGAGGAATTTTTTGTTGTGCTGCCGGAGACCGCCGAGGATGAAGCAAGCGTTGTGGCCGAACGTATACGTGAAGAAGTCGACGAATATGCCTTTGAAACAGATGATGGAAAGCCCCTCGGCCATATCAGCGTCACAATCGGCATTTCATCGTTACCCGGCAAGGCCACAACCAAACGGGAACTGGTTCGCACGGCCGATGCGGCCCTGTACGAAGGGAAAGCCTCAGGCAAAAACCGCGTAATCAGATATGCCGAGCCCGCATAGGCAGATCAGCCCCCCTTATCTGTTTTCACACACCTTTCATGCAACCACGGAGAATTATCCTTTACCTCGCCCATAGGGCGAGTCTTTAGAAAGCACCCCAAAGGGGTACATCACACTAATATATATGCAACATTGATCACTAAAAGTATTTACCGTTGATTAGTTACGGGCTTTCTTGTTCCCATTGCAATGCAGCCGAGTGCAGCCCTTCGGCTTCGCCCAAGGATAAACTCATTCAGGAGGAGACAAGGGGCGACATGTTTGAGCCCCGCCGTTCAGGGGCGAGTTTGTTGACCCGCCGACTGAAATCGTGCCGCGAGGGTATCCCGCCAATGGCGGGACAAGTTGCAGGGCGCCCTTTCTTTTCCCCCTTTTCTTTGGAGCGAGCAAAGAAAAGGGGTAGAAGACGCGTAGCGTCTTATGAATATTTTCCCACAGAATCATTCAAAGCTATTCAGGTCTCACGGCTGAAAGCCGTGGGTTTTAAAAATTTACTAGTTCGCGGCTTTGGCACACAAACTTTTACCCTTTTCCTCAACCGACTGGAGCAGATCGAGATATGACTTTTCAAAAGCCTTGACCCCTTCGTCCTCAAGCCTGCTGTACAGCGCTGCAAAGTCGACTCCGCAGGCTTCAATGTTACGCAGTATCTCCGGCGCATCCTTCAATCCGATGTCAATGGTTTGCTTGACGACACCATGGTCTCGTAAGGCAGCGAGGGTCTTAGGAGGCAGCGTATTGATTGTCTGGGGACCGATAAGACCGTCGACATACTTCACATCACTGTAAGACGGGTCTTTCGTTCCTGTACTTGCCCACAGCACCCGTTGTATCCGTGCCCCTTTCTCCCGTAAAGCACTGAAGCGCTCACCGAAGAACAGGTCCTGATAGATTGCATAGGTGACCTTGGCAACCTGGATTGCAGCCTCTCCGCGCAGGGCTGCTGCATTCTCTTTACCGGACTCGTCCAGAATCCGGTCTACATTGGCATCTACCCGGCTGATAAAAAAGCTGGCCACCGAATGAACATCGGATATATCGTTTCCCTGGCGTGACCGTTCCTCGAGGGCCTGAATATAGGTCTCCGCAACCTGCCGGTAGCGTTCCGGATCGAACAGCAGCGTCACATTGACATTAAAACCCTCAATAATGAGTTGCCGCACAACAGCCAGTCCCTCGCGGGTTCCGGGAATTTTCACCATGATATTGGGCAGGCCGATTTCCGTAACCACATCACGTGCTTCCAGTATGCTCTCTTCCACATTGAACGCATGCTGGGGATTGACCTCAATGGAGACAAAGCCGTCCTTGTGCCCGGTTTCTTCATACACGGGCAAAAACAGTTCCCCGGCGGTACGTATATCCTCTATGGTGATATGGTGATAGATCTCTCCACTGCTTTTACCTTCATTGGTAAGCCGCATTATCTGTTCGTCATAGTCCGTGCTTTTCGACACGGCATTCATAAAAATTGTAGGATTAGACGTTACCCCGCATATACCGTCCTCTACAATCATCCGCTTCAGTGTACCATCCTGCAGTTCTTTGCGCTGGATGTTGTCCAGCCACAGGCTCTGGCCTGCTTCCTTAACGTGCGCTGTTCTGGTTCCCATATTTCTCCCTTCATTACTGTATCGTTACTCACGGCCGAAAGACTTCCCGCCGGCTTTTCATGACAGGGCCTACAACGGCAGTTTGACCCTGAAGACCGTCCAGTTTTTTTCGGCTGAACTTTCAAAGGCCACTTCACCATTATGCATGACCGTAAAAAGATTTACAATCGACAGTCCCTGCCCGCCTTCGTCCCGGTTATGCTGCGGCATAAGCCGATGGGCCTGCAGGAGCCCTTTCCGGAGGTCTTCCGGAATAGTGCCTGTATTGCCGATTTCAATAACTACATAGTCATCTTCCATAAACGACATAACCCGCAAAACGCCTTTTTTAAGCTCCTCCAGCTTTTTATGGGCGTTGTCAAGCAGGTTGCCCACTATCCGCCCGACTTTTTTCTTGTCGGCCGTAATCATTACACTGTTTTTGGAAATACTCTCTTCCACGGATACCTGGGGGGGGAAGTAGTATGCTTCGAGCCGTTCGGCAATTACCTCGTTCAAATCAAAAACCTCTTTTTGGGCAAAGGGAACCCGGTCCGTAATGATGTCGTTTACGGCAAGCATACTCTTGTACAATTTTTTATACAGAAGGTTCAGTTCCTCGGCGGTGGATTCGGGCGATGCAAGCTTTTTGGCATACACTTTGGCTATTGCACCGAAAGAAAGCATCTGGTTGAAAAAATCGTGCCGCTCCTGAGAGCGGATAGACGCCTGGATACACAGTTCAATGTCCTGAATAAGGGCGTTGCTGAAAAACAGGTCATCCTTATCCAGGGGCCGGGATTCGTCACCATCAAGAACCAGAACATTCATAACCACATCATCTTCATCTTTAATGGGAAAAAAATAGACGTTTTCTATTTTCTTATGTAAATACAGTTCGTAACTGGCCCGCATGCGGGGATCGTTCCGGGCCTCCTCGATAAGGAGCGGCTGTCCGGTTTCGTATACCTCTTTAAATGCCGGATGTTCTTCAAAAGTCAGTGTAACCCCGTAGCGGTGCTCAAAGGATGCCAGCGGATACCCGGCAATCAGGATTGCAAAATGCCTGCCGTCGGGGTCTGTCTCAATGGAAAAAAGAGAGCACCTGTGTACGCTGATTGTTTCCGCAATTTTGGCAACCAGAAAACTCAGCACCTGATCAAGCGACTGGGTCCGTTTAAGGATGGAAACGAGTGCTTTGCGGCTTTCCTGAATAATCTGCGATTTTTTCTGAAGTGCAAATTTGCGCTGTTGCGCTAAAACATAACTGAAGCGGCTTACAATGCTTTTTACAAGTTTGATTTGCTGGGGATAAAAGGTCTTGCCCTTCTCCCGAAAATAGATCTGCAATGTTCCCAACAGAACACTTTTCTTTTCCGCACCTTCATAATCAATGAGTTGTATGGGGAGGGCCAGCATGGAATTAATACCCATACCGACAATCTTGTCCTTTTCTTTGTAAAGCGGCTCCGCGCTGATATCAGGCACACACCAGTGGGTTTTGTCCTTTATGACCCGCCCGGCCAGAGAGTCCTCATATGGAATTGCTTCAATTCTCTCAATACTCCAGTTATTGGCCCCGCTGGCAACCATGGTCTTCTTGACCGGATCATACGTGCGGCACGTTGCGGCAATGGCATCCGTCAGGCGAACAGTATATTCACAGAGGATATTAAGCAGATCATCGCTGGAAATCTCGGGAGAGATGTTCATAATGCTGTCGGCAATACTGACAACCTTCTCCAGATTAAGCCATGGATTTTTAAGCAGATAATCAAGCCGGTCGAAATCTTCCCGGCACAGATACTCCAGGGTTCGCCGCTTTGCAGGATCTTTCAGCAATTCCAGCAGAGCAGGATTATGCAGTAAAAATTGTTCGATTTCTGCTAAAAGATCCGGGTTATTCATGGTTTCGGCTACGTGGGGTTCGGCTGATGGATTATACTTTTTTATAGTATAATCCAGATCAAAAGTAAAAGCAAAAAAGGAAAAATCCCCCCTCCCAGAAAGCTGAAAACCTATAGCTACCCAGGGGAATCAAAAGCTAAAAAATAACTAGTCGCAGTGACGAAAGGTGAGCGCAACACAGGAGATGGGCGTTTTCCGACAGTCGCCTAATAGGTAACGGCTCCATAGGCATCAACAAGACCATAACCGTACACATCGTCTTTACCCTCTACCCCCAGATCCCGGGCGGTTGCAACAATGGCCTCCCGGATCTCATCGGGTCCCCATTCCGGGTGCAGGGATTTAACGAGGGCGGCAACACCGGCAACATGGGGGCAGGCCATGGACGTACCGTTGAACGGCTTGTAATCCCACTCATACCTCCAGTCAAAACCGCCGGTGCCGAAGGTCAGTTCCCGGTCAAAGGTCTCCTGGAAAACGCCGTCAGGATATCCGTCGTTATTGTCATCTCGCGACCGGTCGCCTCCGGGGGCAACCACGTCAAGTGTGGCACCATAGCTTGAATAGTAGGCCCGCAGGCCGAGATAGTTCACCGCACCTACCGCAATCACGGAATCATATGCAGCGGGATATCCCACATCTCCACCTGTGTTTCCGGAAGCAGCCACCACTGTTACGTCATGGTCATAGGCATATTCGGCGGCCTGCTGTAAAAACCAGGAGGGGCTGTCGGTGCCCAGGCTTAAATTAATAATATCTGCGCCGTTGTCTACCGCCCACCTTATACCGGCCGACACCGAAGCGACGGTCCCCTGAGCAACAACACCCGACCGGAAACTGGTAAGCGCCTTCACCGGCAGGATGGAAGCATTGTAGGCAACGCCCGCTACCCCGATTGCATTGTTTGTTTCCTGGGCTATTGTGCCTGCAACGTGCGTTCCATGATTGTTCACATCCGTATCAAAGCCCCTCACATTCCAGAAAGCATTGTATCCATCAAGCAGTCTGTCGCCGAAACCGTCGTTGCCGTTGGGCTCTATCCCGGTATCCACAACCGCCACGGTCACTCCTTCTCCGGTACTCACATCCCAGGCGTTTTCAACATCAATCATTGAAAAATGCCACTGCAGGCCGAAAAGAGGGTCGCTGGGAATACCGTAAGCCGTAATGATATAATTCGGCTCGGCATACAGCACGGCAGGGTCGTCTCTCAATGCCCCGACACCCGCTAAAACAGTCCCGGCCGGCACACGCACACGGGTAAACCCATAATCACCGTTCGGCCCCGCAATCCCGGCCCCCCGGGCCTCTATAACAGACCGACGCATGCTCGCAGGCACCTCCGGCTTAAAAGCAACTAAAATTTCTCCGGGCACATACAAACCGGCAGCGTAACTATCGGCACCGGGAAACAAAAACAATACAATCGCCACAATCAAAAAAAGTCTCTGCATAAAAACAGCCTTTCTCTAAGAACTCACCTTTACACCGATACGGGCCACACCTGTATTCTTCATGAATGCGCAACCGGCTTAACGCTATCATCCCTGCACAGCAAACATCAAAACCTCATTGTACTTTAATTATATAAAAGTATTGAGAGAAAAAAAAGCCTTGAAGAAAAAACTCTTTCCTCAAGGCTTTCATATAACCCGGTAAAAAATAAAATAGTTAATTTAGAGAGAAAACCATACTCATCGTAATCGGGAAGTCCGGACTTCCCACGCTGTACAGCACACTGGTAATGAGCATACCGACACCAAAATCGGCAACCGGAATGGTCAGCAGTATCGGTGATGAGCTATAGGAATAATCAAGTACCGGAGTTGTCCCTACCAGGCCCGTTGTTGCATATACTATTTCCGAGCCCGCTTCAATGGGCGAATTGTTTCCCACTGATACGGATAGGGTACCAGCCCCCAGTGTCAAGATAGCCGTAGCCTGAAAAGCACTGCCGTTGTTGAAGATAGGATCATCAAGTTCGTAGTAGATCGTCCTTGCATGCCCCGGTGTTAAGATAATAATATCATAGTTTGTACCTATACTGTTTTGGACAGCATCGGCACCCAACACCTGAGAAGGCAGCAAAACAAACACTGCTACAAATGCAATTAGGCTGGAAACAATTTTTGATTTTCCCATTACTTTCTCCCCAAAAAAAGATTAACCTTCTGCTGCGGGTGCCTCTCCGGCTGCAAGCGAAAAAGTCATGGTAAAAGGTACGGGTTTTTCAACAGTTCCTTCTGTTCCACTGATAAATGCACCCACATATGCAAAACCAAAAGATGAATTTATTGAAACTGCCTCACTGATTGTGTAAGGAGTGGTAACCGTTTCATAGATAAAAAGCACACCTGCATCCAGGCTGAAACCGAAACCGATGATGCCGTAATCCATCAATGCGCCGAACTCTTTCTCGGGGGAAGCACTCACCGTAATGGTCAGGTCTCCGGCGGGAGCATCTGAACTACCGGTGGCAACCAGAACAAAACCTTCCATAGGCTGCAATGCAGGAATCTGGATAACATCATTAACTTCGAATTCTCTCTGCTGGCTTTCACCGACACCCAGTGAAATAACTTCGCGAACGACATAATCACGTGCAATAGCAGGTGATACTACACAGAATGTACAAACCAAGGTGAGGATAATTGCACCAATAGTAACTTTTCTCATTATTGCCTCCTTCATCTTAAAACAATATCGTATCTTTACATACATTCAATAATCAATCAGAACAATTTAATAGGAATTTTTCTCCCCTCGTTTATCCCCCCTTTCTCTATAATAAAATTATTTAAAATAATAATCAGTTTAATATTTTGCTTTTGTGTCACCTACTTTTAATACAATATTGCAATTACCAATGTCAAACTAAAAATAGCAAAATATTATAATTATTTACGGGGGGAGCCGGGGTTTTAATGCATGTAAAGATACCTCACCTTGTTGTTTTTGTTGTTTAGGTACTTATTTGAGTTTTAAAGGATTTCCGCAACAATTCTCTCTTGTTCAATTGCCCTGTTTCATTTACTTTCAATAGACGTATACGGGAAATATTTTATGGATTTTTTCTATTAAAAAAGCACTTCCATGTATGCAAACGTTTATAAAAGGCTGCTCAGAACCGCTGCTGTTTTTGTAATTTCCATTTACGCAGTGGATCTGTTTGTGTTAAAAAAACCAGATGCCGCTCAATGAACAGCCGGTACGATTAAACAGGTAAAAAATATACTGAGGGAGGAACTACAATGGGCACCCATACCATAGGAATCATTGCCGATACCCATGACAACAGGCATACCATTCGAAAAGCCGTAGATATTTTCAACAAAAATGAGGTGGGGCTTGTTCTGCATGCAGGCGACCTGGTTTCCCCATTCACTGTTCTGGATTTCAAACAACTGAATTGCCCTATGGAACTGGTATACGGCAACAACGACGGCGAAAAAATCGGCTTACACAAGGCATTTTCAGACCTGGGCAACATAGCTGCAGGCCCGAGAATCATAACCTGGAATGAAAAACGGATTTTACTCATGCATGAGCACGACGGACTCGATGCCTACAAAACCTCCACCTCCATCGATATAGTCGTTTATGGGCATAATCATGAAGCTTCGGTCGGTACCGGCATACCGCTGGTTATCAACCCCGGGGAGGCCGGGGGATGGCTGAGCGGTAAAGCTACCGTGGCGTTACTGGACACGGACCGCATGCAAGCTGAGATTGTTGCACTCTAGGAACCTGCCGAAACAGATCGGCTGTTGAAGGATGGGCGTTCTCCGACAGCCGCCCCGGCCGCATCAAATCTCTTTAAGCAGTCGGCGTGAAAAAGCGGTCAGCGTATCGTCCCGGGCGCCCATAACAGCAACAACGTCACCGGGCTTCACAATTTCTCCCACAAGCCGTACCGCCTCTTTTCTGCCGTCGACATACCTCGCTCCGGGTCCTTGAACCCTTTCCACCAGGTCTTTTCCGGAAATGGTTCTGTCGGCGGTGCCGCCGGCATCATAAATGGGCAGACAGACCAGCATGTCGTCCGGCTTCAAGCCGGAACTGAAAGCTTCCGCAAGTTCTGTGAGCATAAAGCGGGTGGGCCCGTATCCGTGCGGCTGAAAAACAGCAATAACCCGCTGCCCCATCAGGCGCAGCGTTGCAGCCGAAGCCCTGATTTTATCGGGGTTATGGGCAAAATCGTCGACCACAAGTACATCCTTTCTGGACCCGATTATATCCAGGCGCCGTTTAATGCCGCGAAATCGTGCAAGCCCTTTTTGTATGTCTTTCCAGGGGATGGAAAGCGCTGAACCCACCGCGATTGCCGCCAGCGCGTTATATACGTTATGCTTTCCCGGAAGACGGATGTGAAATGTGTTTTCGCCGACAACAAAACTGCTGCCGCGGCTGGAGCAGGCTGTATCCCGGGCAACAAAATCATTGCCGGGACCCAGCCCGAAGGTCAGGGCGCCGGAGGCATCCAGGGTGCGGCATTCAGCACAGTCGCCGTTGATAATGAGTTTCCCGCCGACCTTGCCGGCAAAAGTCTGGAAAAGCCCGCGCAGTTCGGAAACCTCCTTATGGTCCTTGGAAATATTGGTAATAACGCCGATTTCAGGCGCAAAGTGCACAATGCTCCCATCACTCTCATCCACCTCCGCAACCATATATGCCGCGTGGCCGTTCCTGGCATTACCGACCAGCTCCCGCGATACATATTGTTTTACAATACCACCGTTGATAACGGTCGGTTCATCACCGGCCGCGTCGAGCACCGAAGCCACCATGCCGACCACCGTACTTTTACCACTGGTGCCGCCGATGCCGATCCCCCGGTCGGCATTGAACAGTTCCGCAAGCAGGGTTGCCCGATGAATAATCGGCACCCCGCGGCTGCGGGCGTATTGAACATCGCGGTTACCGTCCTCAATGGCGGTCGATACCACCAGGGCATCGAGGTCTTCGGGAAGTCCGCTTCCGTTCTGGGGAAACAAACAAATCCCCTGTTTTTCAAGCTTGTTGAAAAAAAGTTTATTGAGCTTCCGGTCGTAATTTCTGTCTGAACCGCCCACCCGGTGCCCCCGCTGCCCTAAAACCTGTGCCAGCGGGCTCATGCCACTGCCGCCGATGCCTACAAAATAATAGTGTTTCATCTACGCTCCCCGCTGTCATGTACCGTTAAAACTGCATAATACCCAAAAGTGGTAGAATATTCAAAGAGATATATTGTTTTACCTGAAAGCTTTTTATTTTTTTTAAAATGTATTCAACATCATCGGGTATTTTCCGATACACTTTTTAAGGATTAATCATTACTTAAACAGCCGGTGGTATCGGCGTATACGCAGCAACCCTGTCCTGTAACCGTAATTATCGAGCATAAACAGCACGAAGCCCGTAGGAATACTCTCTTAACGGGAGCATGCTGGAAATGTTCGGATAAATGCGATAAGAACCAATAAAAACAGATGGTGCCTCAGAATGGACGCCCCTAAAGCGCTGATTGTTGATAATGAGAAGGTTATTGTCGAACTGCTGGCCGGCATTTTGGAAAAAGAGGGTTACCAGGTCGACAAAGCCTACGGTGGCCTTGAGGCCCTTAAAAAACTCAAAAAGAAACAGTTCCAGATCGTATTTCTCGACCTGGTCATGCCGCGCATCGGCGGTGACCGAATCTGCAGATTTATCAAACAAACGCCGAAATTTGCCGATACAAAGGTCGTAATAGTATCCGCGGTGGCGCTTGAGGCCCAGCAAAAAATTGCTTCAATGAAAGCCGATGCCTGCATAGCCAAAGCCGCGTTCCCCAAACTCAAGGAAAATGTCATCAAAGCACTTTCTCTCATCAATGACCGGGACCAGACACCGGGCTCGGAAATGATTCTCGGGCAGGAAGGTGTCTACCCCCGGACGGTGGTCCAGGAACTCCTGTTTGCCCAGCGGCACTTTGAAGCAATACTGAACAGCATGAGTGAGGCCGTTATCGAGCTGGACACGAAACACGTCATAACCTATGCCAATCCTCCGGCCCAGGAGCTGTTGGGGAAAAAGGAATGGCAGGTGATCGGTCGGAACTTCACCGAAGGATTTTCACCGGATAAAGCCCCGGAAATAAAAGCAGCCCTCGACGAACTGCTGAACACAACCAAAAGCACAACCAAAGAGCTTTTGTTGCGCTATGTAGACAGTGTCTACTCATTCTCCTGCACCAATGTCATCCGGGATGAAAAGCTCATAGGAACAACCGTTGTGGTAAACGACCTGACGGAAAAAATTATGCTCGAAGAAGAACGCATTATGCGTGAGCGCTTGACCGGCGTTGTCGAAATGGCCGGGGCCGCTGCACATGAGCTCAACCAGCCCCTTGCGGTAATATCCGGCCACACCCAGCTACTGCTGAAAGACAGCAAAAAATATGATGAGAAATTCAACCGCAGAATCCGGGTCATATTTGATCAGGTGGAACGCCTCGGGCGGCTGACGGAACAGTTCACCAGCATTGTATCCTACAAAACCAAGGATTTTGGGAAGAATATAAAAATTATTGATATCGACAAGTCAACGCGGTCCGGCAACCGGAAAGGGCTGAAGGGAATCTGGGAGTAATACGCATGCATACTTCAAAAGGCTCGTGAAGGCCCGGCGATGCCGATAGTACTATGTATGTACGTTGTGATAATCAGGCGTGTCAGTATTAATTCTTTTCACAGGAAAGGGAACTATGGACATACAAGAGCTGAGCCAAAACCTTGGATTAGAGGTGGATGAATACATCGAAATGCTTGAACTGTTTTTTGAATCCGGCGGCGCCGACCTTGAAACCCTGGAAGCTGCCATAGCGGCCGGAGAACTGGACAAGGCCCATGAAGCTTCGCACTCGCTGAAAGGTTCTGCCGGAAGTCTCGGTCTGGAAGGCATTTTCGAACTGGCTAAAACCATCGACGATAAAGACCGCCAGGGAATAAAGGAAGGTCTTGATGAACTGATAAAAGAATTACGCAAAGAATACGAACTGCTTGTCGACTCGTTTAATAAACTCTCTCAGGAATAAACACAGCCTAGGCAGGAACGTCGGTTTGAAAAAGGAAACGTTGCTTGTCCGCAACACAATTTCGTTCCATGAGCTTCTTGATCGGCGGCTCAAGACTGCTGATGTCGAAATCAAAGGTTTGCAAAGCATCCACCAGCACGTCAATCTTCTCGGACAAGTGCAGATGCTTATCCAGTATTACCCGGTACTCTCCCTTAACACGGCATAGTCCACTTTTAATACTATAGGAATATTTGCGCATATTCACCGTGCACACTTTAACATCCAGCATCTGTGCAATATCTTCAAGTCCCTGATAAATCGCCGACTCTTTCATGGCCCGTATTCCTCTTTTTATTCGTTACCGTCTTTCCATGCCGCTTCAATAAGCTCTTTTCCGGCCAAAACAAATTCCGGCTTAACCTCAAGCGTTATTGTCTTGTCATACCCTTTTTGCCTCAAATCCGATAGAATTGAGACAAAATCTATTGTTCCCCGGCCAAGGGGTAAATGGATATCGTCTTCAGGACTGTTGCCGCCTTTGTTGTCGTGTATATGTACGTGCCGTATTCTATCCATACAGGCGGAACTGAATTCATAGCTTCTATTTGCTTCACTCAGCAATTCCGCATGACCGATATCAAGCGTCATATTCAGGTCGTGTATCGCTTCAAATGCAGGGAGAAAATCAGACGGTTTTTCACTGAGGTTTTCAATACACAGCACAACGTGTCTTGAAACGGCATACTCAACCATCTGCTCCAGAATGCCGATTTTCTCCTGTATGACGGCCTCGTCGATAAAGCGCCGGTCTATCCAGAAATGGATTGTGACCAGGGGTATTGCAAGTTCATGTGCACAATCAACAACCGACCGCATGTGGGGAAGCAGCTTGTTCCTTAGAACATCGGGCTCCCAGGCATTGCCTTCCTCAGGTCCGTGAGCAAGATAGGTTATCCCGTACCGGTCCTGCAATTGCCGTAGCGGATGGAGTTCTTTCTTGAAAAAGGTGTCCGGATCAAGAATGCTGATTTCCGCAAAAGGTAGCCCGGCTTGAGCCAGTTGGGTTACCTCTTCAACACTATGAGCCCGTCCGCCTATTTGCACAGTATGCTGTCCACCATAAGACACCCTGATACCCGGCACACCCCTGAAGCAAAAAAAACACTTAAGAAAAACCGCTCGTACAGTGTCCGCACATCGCCACTTTTTCTCGTCCATACGTATCCGGTTAAAATCCGGCGACCACGCTCTCTCGAACTTTACAGCCAAGCCGTATTATAGATAAGAATGGTTATTTATGCAAGACAAACTGAGCCCCTCCTGTGGCGCATATCGCAAGTGGATTGAATCAATCAAAACAGAACAAAACAGGGTGACGCACTTCAGTTGCAGCGTGATTTATTACGGTAGGCGCAAAAAAAAGCTTGCTTCCCCTTCAAAATTAGGATAAACTAATTTTATATTGAAAGAATAATTTATTTAAAAACAACTAAAAATTGACGCTGCACGCAAACCAATGCATAATAAAATGCTTCGCATGGATTGGACGGGGTATCAAGCACACTTTCATGTACTTGTTTACCTAAAATATTAGGCTCGCCAAAACTAATTAGCGTTGAAAAATGCGGGCAAACTCATGGCAGAAAACACCCTGAAAAATGGTGTAGTCGCAGACAAAAGCAGTATCATTCCACGTTGTGGATAACATGGTACACATAACAGATCGATTGGCCTATTAATGTACAAACAAAGCCCGTACCAGGCGAGAACCTTCATTAAATAAAAGCTTAACCTGGATGCGCCTTATGTTGCCGGAAAACAAATATGCGGGAAGAATACTCTCTAGCCATGATGCACTTCCTGTTCTTTTACAAACTCGGGCAGCCAGGGACAATAAAAGGGCTCATGTGCACTTTGAGGCTTTTTTTTTAGGGCTGGCCTATGAATGGAATATTATCACGGATTCAATCGACTGGTACGGAAAAATATCTGAAACGCTCGGTTATTCAAGAACAGCTTTTCCTGCAACACTTCAGGAATGGCACAACCTTCTGCATCCTGATGAGCATACGTATGTCGGAAAAAGGCTCTATTATCACCTGAAAGCCCAGGAACCATATTTGATCGAGTACAGGGTACGGAAAAGAAATGGAAAGTACGTCTATGCCCTTGATACCGGAACCACACTCAGGAACGACTGTGGCACTCCATACAAGTTTACCGGAGTAATACATCTGTCACACCGGTCTTTTTACATAATGCAGGCAAAAAAACAGGAACCGTAACTGATGCTGTTTAAAAAACAAACAAATGTATTAACCGAATCCACGGAAAATTTTCTTGTTGCTATTTACCGTCTGACCCATGAGCGGTCCTATGCCCGCACCAAGGACATTGCCGAAAGCCTGGGAGTAAGTCTTCCCACGGTCTCGGAGAAGATTGTCCGAATGGCGGAGCATGGCTACCTGGACCACCAATGGCGACATGGAGTGATGCTCACCCCGGAGGGGCGCCTTATAGCGCTACGGGTATTGCGCACACACCGGTTGATTGAGACCTTTTTGGTAAACGTTCTTAAATATCCCATTGATGAGGTAAATGATGAGGCCTGTCGGCTGGAGCATGTTGTATCCGAACGCTTTATGCATGCCATCGATTCAATGCTGGGATACCCCACGGTAGACCCCCATGGGCATCCTATTCCCACCGAGGAAGGGACTATTGAAGTTTTCGAATATCATTTGCTGGCTGATGTTCTTGCCGGCAAAAAGGTCATTGTAAAACAGGTCAGTGACCGTGACCGGGATCAGCTACACTATTTGAAGGATATGGGCATTGTTCCAGGTGCAGAAATTACGGTGCTGGAGGTCGCCCCCTTTGACGGGCCGATAAGCATTAACGTAGAGGGGAAGACCGTTGCCGTTTCACAGTCAATCGCCCGCAAGATCGGCGTAAATGTCGTTAGGATTCGTGAGCTGTTTAAAGAGTAACGGAAACACTCTGTCTGTTCAAAAAACCGGTAATGACAGGGGCATATTCTCTGAACAAACAAGCCACGCTTTTGCAACAGTAGAAAACAAATAAAGGATACTGCATATGAGCCCCAAGTTACAGAAATGGAAAAGCCACGTACAATATCTGCCGCACAACAGGGCCGCTTTTGAAAAATGGCTGTTTGTCCACATAGCATGCGTGCTCTTTGGAAACAAATCCGGTGAACTGCTGATGCTGATGGCGGGCGAGTGCCGCATGGCAATCAGCCGGCAACTCAGGATTATTGCCGCACGTGCACCGGCTTGGAACTGTTCTTTCAAGGTGCTCTTGCAGGACAAATCCTGCGCCCGGATTGTCTTTTACAACCACGCCAGGGTTCAGGAAGCGCTGGAAATGGTTCCGGCATGGGCTTTACATACGATTGGATATCCGGAAAAGGTTGCCCCGGAGACATTTCTTGCGGAAGTGGGGCAGCGCTGGCAGGCAACGGAACAGATACCTCACGAGATCGGTTTTGCCCTGGGGTACCCTGCGAAAGACGTTCTGGGCTATATGGGGCTTATTTCATCACCCTGCACGGGGATGTGCGGCTGGAGAATCCACGGGGACCCGCAGCCCTCATTAAGAAAAAGCATGGAGTTCAAGCAGGCTCAACAAAGGGCTCGGTCATTTCTCAGCATGTAAACCGGACTCCAAAAGCAAACAGCCGGGACGAAAACAAGAATGCGTCCCGGCCGATTGCAGGCATGCGCACTAAAAAATCACGCTTGTGAAATAGCATCAACAGGGCAATGGGGAACACAACGAACCGCGGACAGGTTTGCACAATCATTGCAGAGATCTTCGTCGATTGTGTAGATCGTACCGCTTTCGGCTATGGAGATTGCGTTACGCGGGCACTGCAGGCGGCATGCATCACACAGGTTACATTGTTCACTAATTTTGTAAGCCATTGTACATTTCTCCTTTCGTTGGGTGGGAGTGTATGTATTGCATATATGGGTAAGTATAAAGAGAAGTGCCCGTTAGTCGAGAATAATTGGCAAATTAGGGCGGGCTAACTGTAAACACTCTAACTTCCGCGAGGAAACTGGATATTATGATCGTCAACAAAAAACTGTTCTCTCTCGCACAAGAGTCGCGCTCCTGGATAACACGTACCGTTGTCTATAAAATCCTGAAATTGTTCGCAAACATCGTGCAGGTTGTTTGTATCGCCAGGTTGATTGAAAAGCTGTATACCGGGGTCTGGGGCCCGCAGGACGTTATTCTGACTGCCGCGGTGATAGCATGCATTATCATTTTCAAGTTCATCCTTACTCTGCTGACAAACGAAGCGTCCTTTAACAGCGCCACGCATGTCCGCCGGCATCTAAGGGATATGATCTATGCCAAGCTGCTCGAACTGGAAATGGGGTACCTCGAAAAAACCCAGACGGCTCATATCGTTACCGCTGCGGTAGACGGCGTTGAGGCTTTGCAGATTTATTTCGGACGGTATCTGCCGCAGATGTTTTACAGCTTGATAGCCCCGCTGATACTCTTCATCTGCTTTTCCACCATTCATCTCGGCGTGGCCCTTATTCTGCTCCTGGCCGTCCCCCTGATACCGGCTTCCATCATCGCGGTAATGAAATGGGCCAAGCGTGTTATGGGCGGATACTGGGACAACTACGAAGCACTTGGCGGCTTTTTCCTTGACAGTCTGCAGGGTCTCACGACCCTGAAAATTTTCGTACGCGATGAAGACCGTGAGGAAACCTTGAAAGAAAAATCATGGGCTTTTCGCAATGCAACCATGCGTCTGCTGAGAATGCAGTTAACGTCCATAGTTATTATGGACGTCATTGCCTATGGTTGTGCCGCCATCGGTATAGTGCTGGCCGGGTTTGCCCTGGCCAAGGGCACAATCAGTCTTTCCCAGGCCATTATTATCCTCTTTCTTGCAGCAGATTTTTTTCTACCCCTGCGGACCCTCGGCTCCTACTATCATGCGGGCGTCAATGGAATCGCCGCATCCGAAAAAATTTTTGCATTGCTTGAGCAAAAGCCGGACCTGACCTGCTTTCCCCGGGAAGTGCCGGCAGCGCTTCAAAACAGGCAGGATCGCCATGTATCCATTACCTTTGAAAATGTCGGGTTTTCATACGACGGCACACGACCCATTCTGCAAAACGTCAACCTTACTGTCGAGGCCGGGCACACCGTAGCCCTAGTGGGAGAGTCAGGCTCAGGCAAAAGTACCGTTGCCGGTTTGATAGCACGGTTTTTTGATCCGGATCAGGGCAGTATCATGCTGAACGGTATCGATATAAAAGAGATACCTTTGGAGCATCTGCGCAAGCTGGTTTCCATCGTTCCGCACAGCAGCTACATTTTTGCGGGCACCATCGCCGACAACCTGCGGCTGGGCAACACCGGGGCGACCGAAGCGCACATGCTGGAAGCCTGTAGGGCAGCGGGATTCGACGACTTTGTGCAATCGCTGCCCCACGGCCTGGACACCGACGTCGGGGAGCAGGGGAACAAACTTTCCGGCGGGCAGCGACAGCGCCTGGCCATTGCCCGGGCCCTGCTGCATGATGCCGACTTGTACATCTTCGACGAAGCCACATCCAACGTCGATATCGAAAACGAAAACAAAATATGGGGTGCTATTGCAGAGCTTGCTAAGCACAAAACAACCCTGATCATATCACACCGCCTGGCTACCGTTGAAAACGCCGATACGATTTACGTCCTGAAAGACGGCAACGTCGTGGAATCGGGCAGGCATGCCGAACTGACGCAAAGCAACGGAACATATGCGAAGCTGGTTAAACAGCAGGCAGAGCTTGAACGCTATCAAAAGGAGACCGTCTATGCATAAACAACCGGCCGTTAAAATAATGCTGCGGCTTTTACACATGGTGACTCCTCTTGCACCGACCATGCTCGCCTGTATTTTTCTTGGCATTCTCGGTAATCTCTCGGCCGTTCTTATCATGGTATTCGGTTCCATGGTAGTGGCGAGTGCGCTGGGAATACAACTGGCGTTGCCTTTTAAAGCACTTGTCGGTTTAACCCTTGCAGCCGCTCTAGTGCGTGGCCCCCTGGGCTATTTTGAACAACTCATGGGTCATGATGTCGCCTTTCGCCTGCTGTCGCTCATGCGGGAAAAAATTTTCGGGGCTCTGCGCCGGCTTGCGCCCGCCAAGCTGATCGATAAACGGTCCGGCGACATTGTGACGACCATTATGGGGGATGTCGAGTATGTTGAGGTTTTTTTCGCCCACACCATTGCGCCGGTATCCATCGGCATTGTGGTACCCCTTACCGTACTCATCTTTGCCGGCACCTTCTGGTACGGCTTCTCTTTGATTCTGCTTGTATTCTATTTGTGCACCCTGATACCCTTATACATCGCGCGGCATGTCCGGGCTACCGGCAGAAACTATCATGCGGGGTTTTCCGCCATCAATACCCATTTTCTCGACAGCCTGCAGGGGCTGCGCGAGCTTATTATGTTCGGCCGCGCCGAAGACCGGCAAAAAGAGATTCGCCGCAAAGGACAGGAACTGACCGATGCTTCACGCAAACTGCGGAGGTATGAGGGGTTTGTCATGGCACTTTCCGAATCCTGTATCCTTGGCGGGACCGCTGCCGTTCTTTTTAGCGCCCTCTATCGCCTGCACCTGGGAGATATCGGCATTGACGGTGTTATTATCGTAACCGTTACCGCGGCAAGCTCCTTCGGTCCTCTTGTTGCATTAAGCGCATTGACCAACGACTTGATGCATACCTTTGCGGCGTCTGAAAGGATATTCTCATTGCTGGACGAAAAACCCCTCGTCATCGAGCACCCGGGAGCACACTCCCGGGTGCGTCACAATACGCCTGATATCAACTATAACAATGTCCTGTTCTCGTATCCCGGAAAGGATGAGTCTGTCTGCCGTGATCTGGACATCGCTATCAAGCCGAACACCAAAACGGCCATAGTCGGCCCGAGCGGGTCCGGCAAAAGTACCGTCCTGAGGCTGTTGCTGCGTTTCTGGGATGTCGACCACGGAGAGATCTTCTTGAACGGGGAGAACATCAAGGAACCCCCCCTTTCGTATCTGCGTTCGAACATGACCATGGTCTCTCAGGATACATACCTTTTCAATGACACTATCGAAGCCAACATTAAAACAGGCAATCCGGCCGCAACCACCGAGGAGGTGGAAACAGCATCCAGACGCGCCAATATTCACGATTTCATCATGACCCTGCCCAACGGCTATCAAACCAGGGTCGGTGAATCCGGTTGCAGGCTTTCGGCCGGTGAACGGCAGAGAATCGCCATAGCGCGGGCCCTCATTCACGATGCCCCCGTTATCCTCCTTGACGAAGCGACAAGCAATCTGGACACCCTGAACGAGGGCAGCATTTTGAAAACAATAGCTCACGAGTTTAAGGACAAGACGATTATAACGGTTTCTCACCGGCCGTCTACCATCGTGGGCGCCGATACCATTATGGTGCTTGATGAGGGCACCATCGTCGAACAGGGAACATATGGAGAGTTAATGAACCGTAACGGAACATTCCGGCAACTGCTCAAGCATGGGCGGGCCGACGCCTCGCTACAGTGACGTGGGTGCCGTGTAATGCTACAGTGGACCGCCCTCCCTGCAACCGGATAATGACGTTTGCTATAGATAGGCCTGTAGGACCGAAACAGATAACCATTTGACGTACACATGATAAGGAGCAAAAGTATGAAGAGAAGATCATTTCTAAAACTTGCAGGACTGTCGACTGCGGGAATCGGCCTTGGATTTCCCCTGAACACAAAATGGGCTCATGCAGAAACCACCCGGAAGAGCGGTTGCCGGGCAAACTGGCAGACGGACCTCACAACGGGAAACCGGTATTTTACCCAAAAAAACCTGCGTACCGAATGGGTGGACGACGGCTATGTGCTGGCAAAGTATGACGGCTGGTGGTGGGCATACCCGATCAATGAATTTGACGATGAGTTTCATGACTGGTGGATTGAAGAAAAATGCTGGTACTATGACAAACTCCTGGCCTACTTCGACGGCGAGGTCGAGGAACTCGGCATCCCCAACGGCGGCCATCACCATCCCATGCTCACCACCTATGGTGCGAAATGGAACAATCGTGGCGACAGCCGGTTTCACCTCAACTCGACCCCGAAAGGCTTCACGCTTCTGCCCAAGGCGGATAAAATACCCTATATCGAAGAGCAGGTACAGGCCATCTATGACGACCCCCAGGCCGATTTTCCCGCGGATATTTTCAGGCTGCGCAAGGAGCTGTACCGCCGGAAAGACCTGTGGGACAAAACCAGATTCGCCACCCTGGAGCTCTATACGGGACGTCCCGTCAATTCTGAAGATACCGCCAATGATGATGGTGTTTACGGGTTTGACGAAACCCACAGCTTTCAAAACATGATTGAAAATCCAATGTCAACCCTTACCTATATGTCGCTGTACAGCACCGACGGAACCCAGACCTATTTCGATGGTCAGGCCGATGAAATACCCACCTTCGAGTTCCGGGGATTCTGCTGGCTGATATCCTATTACAACCCCGGTATAACTGACTATGAAAAAACCATTGCAGACTATATCAACGGGGCCCACAGCGGCTATCACGGCGGTTCTAAAAACGTCACAACCAATATTTACCTCATCTCCGAGGAATTTGACAACAGCCCCGGTCACGACCCCTACGGCAGGGGCAAGCGTGTGGTGCCGCCCCCGGAAACAGGACTTTATACAGCGACGAAAAAACTCCATACGGCCAGGAGTGAAATAAAAAACAGGAAAATGACCAAATCCGAAAAAATTGAGCTCCTCAAAAAGCTGCGGATGCCCTTATAGCAGTTGCATTTTTTGAAACCGCACCGGTGCATATGTGCATGCGCACCTTAAGGGCTTGTGCCGACCGGGCTTAAAAATCAGTTTTTTATCTATAACAGACATCGAAACGGAAAAATGAATCGTATGATCACTCAAAAAAACATACTTGTTGCAGCCGTTCTGCTGGCGGTGCTCACCGCGCATCCAGCGGTATGCCTGGACCTGCAGCCGAAGCTTGTCGACGCAACGGCAGGCAAAGCAATAGCTATCGAAAAAAAGGCCCAGGACAGGGTCGCCGCCTGGGATGATCAGCGCCACGGCCTGCAGGAAGAAATCCGCAACCTGAAAACAAAAAACGCCTGGCTCACCTTTCAACAGGAAAAATACACCAGCTATATTGAAAAGCAGCAAACCGCCATACGTGAACTGGAGCGTAAAAGAGAAGAAATGCGCCGGCTCCGCATGGAGCTTGAACCCTTCCTCAACCAAAGCCTGCGCGAACTTGAAGAGCAGGTCCGCAAAGATGTCCCGTTTTTGCCCGAAGAGCGTCAGCGCCGGCTGAAATTTCTGCATGACTCGCTGAATGACTATCATATCGGTTTGAGCGAAAAATTGAGAAGAGTGGTTGAAGCCCTGCAGGTTGAGGCTTCGTACGGCCGGACCATCGATGTTACGGAAACCGCACTGGAGTTTAACGGCTCGCCTGTCCGGGTAAAGCTGTTGCGTCTGGGCCGGACGGCGCTTTTTTATCAAACCCTCGATGCAAAAGAATCGGGCTACTGGAATGCACGTGAAAACACCTGGCAAAAAATCGCTTCGGGCTACGGTGCCGCAATCGGCAGGGCAATGGACATGGCGCAGCGCAAACGGGCGATAGAATTGCTGGATATACCCATAGGAACGTATAAACAATGAAAAAAAGACTATTTCGCTGCACTATCATGTTGTGTTTCCTGCTGCTCTGGATGCTTTTACCAGTAAGTATCTCAGCGCAGGATGCGCCGCCTGCTTCCGACAATGCCTGGACCCGGGCTGCGACGAAGCTGCAGCAGCAGAAGCAGCAAACGATTAAAGATGCTCAAAGGACGGAAGAAATAATCATCCAGGAGCGCCTCCGCCTTCAGCAAGAACTGTCGGAACTCAAAGCCGAATCCGACCGGCGCGAGCGTACCTTCGCCGATTTAAAAAAACAGTTCGACCAGCTTATGGAGCAGGAGCGCACCCTGTCCAAAGAGCTCGAAGAGCAGCGTGAGGAAATCAAAATCATTGAAGGCACGGTAAAAACGGCTGCCAAGGAACTCGAAAGCCTCCTCAGTGAAGGATTCATGCTGGCGGAAATGCCGTCGGTGCGGGACACAATAGCTACCCTGGCCCGGGCCGAACGTTTTCCGGGCATGGCCGGAATCCGCTCGCTGGTGGACGTACTGATGAGAACCATGGGCCTTTCAGGCATCCCCACCAGACGCAAAGGCGAGTTCATCAACTCCGAAGGACAGGTTGTTTCCGGCGAAATAATGCGGATCGGCATGCTTACGGCATGCTACCGGACGGCCGACGGCGCAACCGGCTACCTGCGCCCGACCCCCGGCGGCCGGCTGCTGGCCGTCAAGGGAAAGCTTTCCCGGGGAGTGGCAAAAAACATCGACCGCTACATGGACGGGCAATCGGACCATCTCTTTCTTGATCTGTCACGCGGTGCGGTTTTTCAGCGTTTTGCCGGCCGCAGGAGCATTGCCGAGCGGCTGCAATCGGGAGGCATTCTGGTCTGGCCGATCCTGCTGGTCGGGATTGTCGGCCTGGGACTGGCTGTCGAGCGGCTCCTTTTCCTGAGACGAATCCGCTCCAATACCGACTCAATCATCGAAAAAGTTACCAAAATGGGTGCCGGACAAAAATGGCAGGAGTGTCGCAGTTTTTGCGAGCAGCAAGTGCAGGTGCCTGTCTGCCGGGTCCTGCTCAGCGCCCTGCAACACCTGGGAACCACCCGCGACGTTATCGAGGATGCCCTGCAGGAAGCCCTGCTGAAGGAACTGCCGCGACTTGAGCGCTTTATCCCGACCCTGGGCGTGCTGGCTGCCATAGCACCTCTGCTGGGCCTGCTGGGAACCGTGACCGGCATGATCAACACCTTCCATGTCATAACCCTCTTCGGTACAGGTGATCCCCGCATGATGTCGGGGGGCATTTCAGAAGCCCTGGTTACGACCCAGCTCGGGCTGGCGGTGGCCATTCCCATTATGTTCATGCACCATTTCCTTGAGCGGCGGGTTGATGCGATCATAGGCGATATGGAAGAAAAGGGAACGGCATTCGCCGTTACCCTGGTAACCAATAACGGGGTTAACGGAAAGCCAGCCTGATGCTCAGCAACCTGTATGAAAACATCGGAGGCTATTTTTCCGGCGGCGGGTTGGTCATGCTTCCGCTCCTCCTCATCTCGGTATGGATGTGGATACTGATTATGAAAAAATACATGGAATTCGATGGATGTTTAAAAGCCGAGCGTCACATTAATGTAGATGAGCTGCAGACGCACGGAACAGACATCAAAGCCGCAGACTGGCAGCGTGAAATTGTTTCGGTTTTCATGCAGTCACGCTCCCGTATCCGTGACCTCGACCGGGCGCTCCTCGACAGTGTTCTGGCGCGCCGCATCAGCATGAGTGAACGCCACATCGGAACGATTCTGGTTCTGGCTGCAATAGCGCCGCTGCTGGGTCTGCTGGGTACCATCGGCGGCATGATAACAACCTTTGATGCCATCGCCTTTTTCGGAACCGGCAACGCCCGCGCCCTTTCAGCAGGTATTTCCGCGGCCCTGATCACCACACAGGCGGGTTTGATTGTTTCCGTCCCGGGCCTGCTGCTGGGAAGCTTTCTGCTACAGAAGTCCGGGCAGCTTGAAAACCGGATGAAACATTTCTGCGTTGAACTGTTCCGGGAGCTTGACCCCCACACCCACTCGGAGATAGGGGCCTGAAGGCAGGAAAGATATCACTATGAACAGCATTCGCTACGGACGCCTGAGACAGAGAAGACAAACAACCGAGCTGAACATGGCCCCGCTGATGGACATGATTTTCATCCTGCTTATCTTTTTTATTGCCACAACCAGCTTTGTAAAGGAAGCGGGAGTCGATGTAAAAAGGCCTGTGGCCAAAACAGCCGTTTCCAAGGAAAAGACCAATATGGTTATTGCAATTACCGCCGAGGATCTGGTGTATATCGAGGGGCGGCCCGTCGACGTCCGCTCAGTCCGGGCACGCATGGAACGCTTTCTGGCTGAAATACCTGAGGGGTCGGTCGTCATCGCCGCCGACCGTCTCAGTCACAACGGTATCGTCGTCATGGTGCTCGACGCCTGCCGCATGGCCGGTGTGCAAAACATCAGTGTCGCCGCGAGGAAGCCGGAATGAAACGTCAGCGCAGAAAACTGGCGGGCGGCAGCACAATCGCCCTGGGAACGGTTCTTGTGAACATGCTTCTTTTCCTGGGCATCCCCCTTCTCCTGCGCAGCGACCTTCCCGAGCAGCCGGAGTCGTATGAAATGCCGGTCCTGATCAGCCGAACCGCCCCGCCGTTGCCGCCGGAGGAACCGCCCCGGCAAATGCAGCCCAAAGAAAAACCCCCGGCCGCTTTGAAAAAAGCTCCCGCGAGCCGAACTATGAAAAACACTCCGCGTCCCCGTTTAAACATCGCCCCGCCGCCCCTTGAGCTGGGCATGTCTTCCCGGATCACAACCGGATTGGCACTGTCGGCACTCGACGGTGCCTTTCACGGCTATGAGATCGGCGACGTGGATGTTGCACCCCGCCTATTCAGGAAGGTGGACCCGGTGTACCCGTTTAGCGCCCGCCGCAGACAAATTACAGGAAAAGTCACGGTACGCTTTCTGGTGAACACCGAAGGACGCGTGCAGGATATCTCGATACAGGAGTCCATACCTCCCGGCGTATTCGACCAGGCGGTGCTGCAGGCCGTTAAAAAATGGCGCTTCAAGCCCGGCATACTTGAGGGAGAAGCGGTTTCCACCTGGGTGGTTCTACCCCTGGAGTTTGATTTGACATGAACACCGGTAAACTGCTTTCATTACGCGTTTTTCACAAGATTGCCCCTGCCGTCCTTACGGCGCTCATCCTTGCCGCAGCCGGAGCGCAGGCCGACGTTGACAGTCCACGTACGCGCGCCGTTCTCCTGAAGGCCCATACCCATATCCGGCAGAAACAGTATGCCGCCGCAGAAAAAATCTTAAAATCGCACATTGAACATCAGCCGGATGCCGTCTCTGCCACGGTCTGCCTGTTGCTGGGAAACGTTCTGTATCAGCAGGAGAAGACCTCCGAAGCGCTGCAGATCTACCGCAAAGGGTTGATTATTGAGCCCGATAATTATTCGCTCTGCCTGAACTGCGCGGTAGCTTCATATGAAACCGAAGCGTACGGCGGCGCCGGAGATTTTTTTGAAAAGGCCTGCTCCATCAAGCAGTCCGCCTCCGGCCGGAACCGACAGTCCCAGCCTTCACAGGCCGACGAATGCAGAAAACTGCTCCACCAGGCTGCCATTTCCTATTATCAGGCCGAAGACTTCAGGACGGCCCGTCGTGTTTTGCAGGAGCTTCTTGAGCGGTATACCGAAACAGACCCCGAGTGGCTCAAGCTGCTTGTGCACACCTGTATCGCCCTCAATGATATCGTGCTGGCCCAACAAACCCTTGAACGGTATTTAAATACAACACCGGGCAACCCCGAGTACTGGAAATTGCTTGCACACCTGCGTTTCGAGCGCGAACAGTACCCCCAGGCTGCTGCGGCCCTGGCCGTGGCTGTTGCGCTGAGCCCGAAGACAAACCCGCGCGATGCAAAAAACCTCGCCGAGATATATTTGTATCTCGGGGCGCCACTGCAGGCCGCCAGGGTGCTTGAAGCGTCATGCGACAATGCTACCACCGCAGACGTGTACCGACGGATTTCCGATGCCTATACCCGTGCGCACCGCTACGACCGGGCGATTGCCTTTCTTGATAAGGCCGACGAAATATCCGCGACTGAGAATGCCTGCCTGCCCAGGGCACGTTTGCTCCACAGCAGCGGCCGCTCTGACGACGCTCTTGCCGCTCTCAACCCCGGTCGTTGCGGCACCGGCAAAAACGGAAGGCTTCATCTCCTGCGGGGCAGCATTGCCTGGGACCTGGCGCGCTGGGAAACGGCCAGAACCGAACTTACCCTGGCCGCCCGCGAACCGAAAGTGCGCGACCAGGCATTGCCGTATCTCTCGATTCTTAAAAGCCTCGATGCGGCCCGTAATGAGCCACCGCCGGGCTTTAAACCCGATACATCTCCTTAGCAGGATACAGTGAACAATGTAGTTCAGCACCGGGGGATGGATACATTGCACAACGTACTATATGATAACTGCCGCAATATTAATGGAAAGGATAGGCAAATGAAAAAATTTGTATGTGTAGTGTTTTTTATGCTGTTGTCGACGGTTTGTTTTGCTGCACAACCGGTTATTGCCGCCGATGAGAACCCCGATAGCCACAATACCGCTGCCCGCAATCAGGATGATGTCAGAATGAACAGGGTCGTCATTAGCGCAACCCGTTCGGAAAAGGCGATCGACGAGATTTTTGCCGATGTAAGTGTTGTTTCCAGCCTGGAAATCGAGAATGCGGCCGCGAATAATGTCGACGATCTGCTGCGCAAGCTGGGCGGTATTGATGTAGACAAACAGACCGATCTTGGCATGCGCATGCCCTCCAGTTACAATATCCGCGGGGTGGTGGGCCGCAACCGCGTTCTTTTCATGGTGGACGACGTGCCCATCAACTCGCCCCTGACCGGTTTCATTGAGGCCAACCAGGTGCAGCTTTCCGCTATCGAACGGATCGAAGTCGTCAAAGGCGCCTTTTCTTCCCTGTACGGCAGCAACGCCATGGGCGGTGTCATCAACGTGATCACTAAAAAACGCCTGACCGACGGCGTCGACGTTACTCCTTTTATTAAGGCCGGCAGCGACGATTTTCGCGAGGCCGGTGTGCGCCTTGTCGGCCGCCGGGGCCCCTTGCATGTCGCCCTGAATGCCTCCCGCCGCAGCATCGACAACCAGTTCAGAAACGGTAAAAACGTCGACTATTCCTATAATATGCTCAGCGGGCGCTTTGATAAAGAATTCAAGGCAACCAAAAACGCCGGGTATCGCGACGCCCGTCTTTTCGGGCGGCTTGATTATGATTTCAGCCCGGACACTTCCGTGTCGCTTACCGGCAGTTACACGGATGCCTATGTCGGCCTGGATCAAACAAAACGTCTTCCCGAAACCCGGGACAAATACGCCGACCGCAGTTTCTGGTTTGTGAGCGGCGAGCTCCGAAAGCGTATGTGGGACCGCGTCGATTTCAAGATGCGTTTATATACCAATTACGACGGAAACCGCAGCAAAAGAGAAAATATCCGTGAAACACAGCTACCTGTTTTTATGTATGAATGGGGCACCCAGTTTTACTGGGGCCGGGACACGGGCATGGAGGTCCAGGCGGCGATGCCGTGGGGAAAATCCCATTTCCTGACGGCCGGAATCGACTACAAATACAAACAGGGCTATTGGAAAAACCGGGACCGGAGCCGGCGCACCATTGGTGAGGTGATGGAAAAAAGCCTGAATCAGCAGGCCATATATCTGCAGAATGAATCAGAACTGTTCAACCGCTTGACCGTCACAATGGGTGTGCGATACGACATCAACTCCCGTTGTGAAGAAGCTTTTTCGCCCAAGCTTGGGCTGCTGTATACGCTTAACGACCGCATCAGCATTCGGGGGTCGGTGGGTCGTTCGTTCCGGGCACCCAATTTGAGCGAGCTGCACATGCCGGCGTGGGAAATGATTCCCGGCATCCCTTTTCTGGCAAACGCCGACCTTGACCCCGAAACCATCACCTCCTATGATCTCGGTATCGCCATTAACCTGACCGACTGGATGCGCTTTCACTTCACCGCGTTTTATACATCGGCAGACGACCTGATCTATCCGGTTATGGGCGGCGGCAAAATGCAATATAAAAACCTCAGTGAAGTCGATACCGACGGATTCGAGGTCGGTCTCGAAGGCGAGATCCTGTCCTGGCTGAGCGGGTATCTGAATTATACCTATACCCATGCGGTGGATAAAGACGACGGCCGCCTGGGGGATCTACCGATGCACCGGGCCAATGCCGGCCTGCGGGCAACCTGTCACCCTACTGCGAGCATTCGTTTAACGACTTCGCTTGATGCACGCTTTACCGACTCACTGTTCTATAAGGACCGTATGAGCGGCCAGCCGACAGAGCTTCCCTCGTACACTGTTCTTGATCTGTCGGTGCGGCTGGAACTGCTGGATCATCTGAGCATTAAGGGCGTGTTGACCAACCTCACGGATAAGGAATATGTCCAGCACAACGCCGACATAGGCCCTGAGCGGTCATACTGGATGGAGGTTGAATACCGGTTTTAGGCGACAGCCGCACCGTACGGTACGGGAGAAACAAAAAACAAGGTGCTTCGTACTGCAATGAAGGTCAAACAAACAGCCCGCTTTCTGCTCTGGTTTCTTTTTTTTGTAACCTTTACAACGGAATGCGTAAAAATCCTTTTTGAGTTCGGCCCGTCCGGGGGTCACAAGCCCCCGGAGAGTACCTATGCATTTTTCTGGACCTGCCTGCTTCTGATCGAACTGGTGATGGCCGGTCTTATTGTGTATGCTGTTATTCGGTACCCTGCCCGGCGGGCACGGCTCCTGTGCCTGGCCGCAGCCCATTTCACTGTTATTCTGGTGCTGCCCATGCTGCTCGGCGATTGGAGCTGGACCTGCCTTCTGTACCCCTGGCCCCATTCGCTGCAATGCTTCGATCCCGCAACCCCCCGGGCCGCGCTTGTGATTAGCCTTGCTGTCGGGCTGGTTGCCGTACCCCTGATGACGTATCGCTGGGGGATCCGCGCCTTTTGCGGCTACCTGTGCCCCCATGGAGCTTTTTTTTCGGAAACCTATGGCAGGTTGTTTCCCGGAAAACCCGTTCGTTCCGGCAAAGCCACCCGCATCATACCGCCCCTTTATTTTGCGCTGATGACGGCCGCACTTGCATTTATTCTCTTCAGACCGGACTATACCGACCCCATACGCACGGCGCAGAAGCTTTCCTATTTTTTTACAGCCGAGTTCTTCTATTTTGTCATCGGAATACCGCTGTTGGGAGGACGATCGTACTGCATGCTAGTGTGCCCGATGGGTTACTTCATCAAAATGTTGCCCAAACGCAAAGCACACAGCTCTTAAAAAAAACCGAGCCTCTCGACACAGTGCAAAACAACACCTTCCGTGGAAATAGCAATGAATGCAGCTCTTAAATTATGCACATCTAATCAAATTAGAGCTTGACAATTAATTTAGGATGGCCTAAATTGTGTAATAAAGCATGTTTCCCAAAGCCGTGGCTCTAACGCTGTAACCGTTAAGAAAAACGGCCGAAAGGGAAGGAGCTGAAAAGCTCCTGCCTCCCATGTTTGGATAGGGAAACAGAAGCCGGTATGCGTTTAACTACGATACCGGTTTTTTTTCATAAGGAAAAGTAATGATTGCTATGGTGACGATTTGCGCAAGCTGCAAAAAAATAAAGGACGACAGGGGAAATTGGATTAAAGACGACGGTGATGTCGGTGCTCATCCCGATATATATGCTACCCATGGCATCTGCCCGGAATGTGCACAAAAACTCTACCCTGAAATCTTCATGAAGATTCAAGTTAAAAAACAACTTAACAACTGGAGGCAGTAAAGCATGAAAAGGGTACAAAAGATGTTACTCATGGCAGTTTCGTTTTTTTTAGTATCTACTGCTGTGCACGCTCAGGAAAAATATGGTTTGATTGTTATTGCTCATGGCTCACCCATGCCCCAATGGAACCAACCGGTTCTAAAACTTGAAAAAGAAGTTCAGGGGATCATGACCCAAAAGGAAAATCAGCAATTCAGTGCAATTCGCGTTGCTTTGATGGAATTTAATGAGCCCTCAATCAATACGGTAATGAAAGATTTTGAGAGCCGGGGCATTAACAGGGTTTATGCAATACCGCTCTTGATTTCCACATCCGGACATTCTTTATTTGACATCCCGGCTATTTTAGGAACCTATAGCGATAAAGATATTTTACATGAACTTAAAAGCGAAGGAATAGAAATTGCGAATACAGAAATGAAAATAACTGTCGGCCCGACATTGGCCAATAGCGATATCCTGAAAAAATCCATGCTGGATAGAGTTGAAGAATTATCAACAACCCCGGATTCTGAAGGCATTGTTCTTCTTGCCCATGGTGCTGAAGATTTTGAGCCGATTTGGAATTCTCTGTGCAGAAAAATTGGAAATCACGTGTGTGCTGAAACTGGAATTACATATTTTGATTATGCTTTTGTGGAAGTTGGTCAATCGTATGCAACTGAAGGTGTTCCGGCAATCTTGAAAGCAACTGAAGAAAAAGAGAAAACGATTGTTGTTGGACTATACCTTTCAATGGGTGTTGAGAAAATGGCAACTCATTCTGTTTCGTTTATGATGGGGAAAAAAACCGCAACCAAAGATTTATTTGCCGGAAAGAATATTCATTTTGCTAAACGGGGAATTTTACCGGATAAGCGAATTTCACAATGGATCGTTGATGTAGCAACCGAGTGGGTAAATGGATTACAGTAAATGTATTTTAAAGTAAATAACGTCTTAAAAAAACGGCCGGTTTGCCCAGATTGCAGACCGGCTTTTTTTATTTCCTCGAGCAAAACAGCAGGTTTTAGGCAAAACAATCAAATCTTCGCGGTAAAGGTTGCGCTGGGTGTTGTTCGAGGAAGAAAAAATCGCACTTTCAAAAAAAATACTTAACGAGGGAGCATTTCCGACCGAAAAAGAAAGTACTGATTGACAATGGTACATCAGTACTAATACTTAGAATCTCTGAAAAAGGCAAACCAGCCGGAAGACTGGGACGCAAAGTTACCGATCCGATACAGGGACAGCGGAACTGCCGGAGATAACATCTGCAATGTAAAAGGCCTGTCCCTGTATTGGGGGACAGGTTTTTTTATTTTAAGCAGTTTCTATACATAACACCTTAATCAGGGAGGTCGAAATGCATATCCACGAAATTATTTGCTCTTTAGCTATCGCAGGCGTCATCACGTCCACTCAAATCGATATGCTTAAAAGCACCGAGGGAGAGCTGAAGACGAATATAGCCCGTGTTCAGCTTGTGCAAATCGGCAAAGCTCTGCGCATAAACAAGATTCAAAAGAATCGTCTACCCTCGGAGGAACAGTTTCCGGATTGGCTGATCGCTCGACTCGAAGGACTCGAAGATGTGAAGAACGATCACGATCCATGGGGAACATCGCTTCGCTACACACGGCTGGCAAAAGGATTTCGGCTGGAGAGTGCCGGCCCGGACGGTTCGTTCGGTACGGAAGACGATATCCGTTACGAGTAGGCTGATCTCAGCAACGAAATTCCTGCATGAAGACTGGAGGGTAGGCCAAGCTCTCCTGAAAGGAAACGGACCCCCCTGCCCACCTGGCAATCCGTTTGAATCCCAAATATCCCGCCCCTGGCACGTATGTGTTTTTGTTGGGGAAGATATATCCGGTGCTTTTTATTGACAGTGCAAAATCACCAGATGAGAATATCAATCAAGCCAGGCGGAAGCGTGTTCCGATCATTCTGGATGTCTTGAGGGGAAGCCCTTGTTTTCGATGGTGGCTTTCAGTTCTGGATACCCATAAAAAAAGCGGAGTACATATGATGCAGACTCCTGGGGTTTCCATAAGTACCGAAGTACACCCCCTGCCACAAGGCCCCGCAAAAGGTAAGCAAAAAAAATGCACCGAGCATTGCAACTCAGTGCAAAATAAGGTGGCGGGCGATGCGCGACTCGAACGCGCGACCTTTGGCTCCGGAGGCCAACGCTCTATCCACCTGAGCTAACCGCCCGACACTTCTTACTATATATGGTATGAATTGCTTTCGTCAAGCCCTTTGTTCCAGGGGCTACATTTTGATGGACTGCATACTGAAAAAACTATATATTGTGCTTTAAAGAATATTTACCAAACAATATGCCATAAAACAGTTTTATGTTTTATAGATCCCTCCATCTTCGCTTCTCGCCAGCCTGTCCCGTGTCAAAAGAATCGGCCCAACATCAAAAACAATAGCTCCCGGAGACCCCGCCAGCAGCGACAGCAAGTACGAAACAGGCTTAAACGTCTGCTCAACAGCAAAACGCCAGGCATGGGGCCCCGTGGTATCGGCATATTGCATCAGACCACCCACATCCTCACACACAGGCACTTCAATCAATGCAATACCGGCAACCTCTTCGTGACCGCCGAAAGTAACGACACACCAACCGCTCCTCCACGGCTCCCCGACTCCTCCACCGAACCGCATCAAATCATCGGCAACACCACCCCTGCCGCCCCCACCCCACGACAATATCTTCTTCACCACGGCCAGGGCAACC
>JANQGV010000071.1 GCA_028282925.1 Thermodesulfobacteriota bacterium | reverse complement strand
TCATCGGTGGAAGGCAAGCGGGGCATGGCTCGTGTCAAACCGCCTTTCCCGGCTGCTTTCGGTCTTTTCGGCAAGCCGACGAATGTCAACAATGTGGAAACCTATGCCAACGTGCCCTTGATTTTTAATAAGGGGGTCGACTGGTATGCCGGTGTGGGCACTAAGGGCAGCCCCGGCACAAAGATATTCGCCCTGACCGGCAAAGTGAAGAATACCGGTCTGGTAGAGGTGCCCATGGGCATTACCCTGCGCGAAATAATATTTGATATCGGTGGCGGCATTATCGACGATAAACAGTTTAAAGCCGCCCAGACCGGCGGTCCGTCAGGGGGGTGTATCCCGGAGGACCAGCTCGACCTTGCAATAGATTTTGATTCCCTCAAAAGCGTTGGTTCCATGATGGGCTCAGGCGGGTTGGTAGTCCTGGATGAAAACACCTGTATGGTTGATCTGGCACAGTTTTTTCTGCGATTTACCCAGGGCGAGTCCTGCGGTAAGTGCATTCCCTGCCGCGAAGGCACAACACGCATGCTTGAAATACTGGAAAGCATCACCGCAGGTAAAACCGACGACCCCGAAGATATCCGAAGACTTGAAACACTCAGCAGCGTCATCATCACAACATCGGCCTGCGGCCTGGGCCAATCGGCCCCCAGCCCGGTGTTGTCGACCCTGAAGTTCTTCGGCGATGAATACCGTAATCATATTATCGACAAGAAATGCCCGGCCGGTACCTGTAAAAATTTTATTCAATATTTTATCCTTTCAAACTGCAAAGGCTGCGGTGCCTGCAAACGGGTTTGCCCTGTTGAATGCATTTCAGGAGAGAAAAAAGAGGTGCACAGGATCGACCAGGAAGTGTGTATCAAATGCGGGTCGTGCTTCGAAAAATGCAAGTTCGAAGCGGTCGGCATTCAATAAGTTTTAAAAACAGTTGTTATTCATTATCAACCCCGATGGACGAACAACCCGGGAAAACCTGGTGCCTGTTGCCGATATGGTGAATTGCAAGGAGCCGCCCGACACGAAAGAGGCAGCCTTTGCAGAACCGGGGCCCGCGGATGGACAGGTGCAGTTGCTGGCCGACAGGTCTGTTGAAGCAGGCGATCAGATTTTTAAAACCTACGGCGGCAAAAGCGGCCTTGAGACATTGTATTACGTGGAGCCCCCGGTTAACGACTGTGTATGGATTGATAATGCTTCAGGCAAAAGCAGGCCCCGGTGGAAATGTGTTGGGAAAGAATACGTTAAAAAAATTACAAATCTAAAAAGAATGCGCAAGTCGGTTGAGCACGCTTTGTCAAATAATACTTTTGAAGCCGCAGATTCAGACCAGGATACTAAGGCAATACATTTCAGGCGACAGGAAAAGCGATTGTTGACGGCTTTACTGCATGAAATAGACGTGGAGTCTGCAAAAAGGCAGCAGCAGGGGGCAATGGTGCCGGATAGTTCCCAGGTGCTGCCAACGAGTCCCACGGGATTTTCACTGGGAGGGCTGTGCGGGAATGACGACACCGTGTATCTCCAGAAAAAGGCCGATGCACTTAACCGCTGGGCAACACAAAGTAACGCCCAGCTCAAAGTGAAGGTGGCGCCGGTACCGGATATGCGGATGGGGGCAGTTGCAACAGAACCGGTATCTTGAGGATATTGAAGAAGGTCAAAAAAATACGTTTATAAGACGCTGCGCGTCTTCTCATCCTTTTCTTTGTTCGCCTCAAAGAAAAGGAGCGCCCTGCAGCTTGTCCCGCCCTAGGCCCAAAACAAGCGAAGAATTCTACTGCGGCTGCCGTAATGCCCAAATCTACAGTCTGTACTCCCTGCAGCCTTATCAACGTACAGATGAGTACGATTCTTCGGCTTCCGGTCCGTGCAGCCTGTATCTCCGAGCATTTCAGCACCCTCGCTACGAATCCTCGCTCGTTTTAGGCCTAAGCGGGACACCCTCGCGGTACGATTTCAGTCGGCGGGTCAACAAACTCGCCCCTGGAGAACGGGGCTCAAACATGTCGACCCTTTTCCCCTCCTGAACTCGCTGCACTCGGCTGCGTTGCAATGGGATTTAAAAATGCCCGTAATTAATTAAAAGTAAAAGCTTTTGTTAATGAATGATGCAGGTAATGTGGTAGAGATTTTGAAAGCATTCCCTTCGGTGTGCTTGCTTGAGCCGCGCTTTTGGGCATGGATAATTGATGGAATTTTCTGCTACAGGCTCAATACATACTCAGCCAGGGCCTTAATCTCTTCCTGTGTCAAACCAGATGTTACGCCATGGAGGTCATCCGGATTAGAGGTGGTGAGCACCTCGATGATTGTTTCAGCCCGGCCGTCCTGAAGATAGGGTGCCGTGCGCCACACTTCGTTTAATGCAGGCGTATCGAGGGCTTCACCGGGGTCGCGACCGGTTCCCACATCGTAGCTTAACATATCGGTGTAATGCGCTCCGGAATGGCATGAACCGCACTCGGCCTGTTCAAACAAGAGCCTACCGTTTTCAGCAGCGGTACCGAGCGATCCGTTGTTCAGGTACGGGCTGGGTACCGGCACAACAGACTGTAGATACTCATCGAGCAGCACGGCTTCTTCTTCCGGCCTTACCGAGAATTCTATAAACTTCAGACCCGCGCGGACCGCTGTTTGGGCATCGGCCCGTATACCGGTGATCATTGCCGGTGGAGTGTCGTGTGCTAAAACCAGGCTTTTAGCATTGCGCGGACTTCCGAGGCCGTCGTTGCCCAGGTCCCAGTTCAAAGCGTCGGCCCGTGCGTCGGGGTGACAGGTGGCGCAGCTCAGCCATTGCTGATACGTATTCCGGGCATCGTTGAAGAGCGTTTCTCCCTGCTGCAGCCGGGAAGGATCATATGAATCAGGATCAGGGGCAATGGAATCTATCGATGGAGAGTCGGAGGCGAAGTTTCGC
>JANQGV010000322.1 GCA_028282925.1 Thermodesulfobacteriota bacterium | reverse complement strand
AATTGAGGGTGGTGCCGCTCTTCTGGGGTTGCCAGGTTTCGCCGCTGTCCGGGGAGTGGAAAATCGACGAATTGAAGCCGACAAGCCACACGTTCTTCTCATCCAGGCAGAAGACACTGAACAGATCATTTGCGGTAACAAACGAAAACGGCGGCTTGGCCGGGGGCCCTGCCTTTTTTCGGCCGCAACCGGCCGTAAATATCAACAGCAGTGCGCACATGACCGCTGTGCTGTACATATATACTCTTCTTGTTTTCATTAATCGATATCCCTCCAACGTGTTAATATCCGCGTTTTTGCAGGTATTGCAGCGTAAACATCCGTGGTTCAAACTGTTTGCCGAACGTATAGCTCGATGCCGCGCAGGTAGAGTGCAGACGCTGCACATCAATCATCTGGTTGGCGTTGAAATGTGCGATATCCATGCCCTGGTATCCTTTCCCGACAAAGCCCAACTGGTCCATTACTTTCCAGAGCTTGCCGCGCCGGTCGTACCGATCGGAATACAGGATGTTCCAGGTTTCGGGGTCGAGGTACCATACCATTTTTGTATACAGGAAGTTAGGGTCCTGGTTGACCGCTTCTATCACATGGGCTTTTACGCGTTCGCGCTGGGTGCCCAGCCACAAACAGCCTCCCGGCACGTGTTCCAGCTTTGTAGAGTCGTTGTGCCGTACCAGCAGAAGGTCTTGCTGTCCGAGATACTTGTAGCTGTTGATCTGCACCGGGCCGTCCCATCCGAGGTTATCGAAACCGCAAAAGTCGGCGCCGCCCTGGGCGTCCTGGCGCTCGGTAGTGGAGCGGCGTCGGATACGCCGGATAGAGGGCATCCAGAACCAGGAGTCGTAGGGTTTCATGCGGTCTTTGTAGCTGATTTCCATGATCCGCATGTTGCGGGTTTCAGGCGGTGCCAGTTGCAGCATCTGGAACGCACGCCAGATGTTTTTTGGGTTATTAGGATACTCCGGCACCGGGGGCACATCTGTGCGGCCCGAGAAAAAGTTGATATTGTTTTCAATTTCCATATCCATATCATACTTCAAACGACCGTCGATAATATATCCTTTTTCTTTACTGTAATAGGAATCGCCGTAATTGCGGCAGCGATAGTTATGCGCCATTTCTATACCGGTTTTGGCGTGCGGGAACGGTACCCCGGAAACCCAGTCGAGCAACTCCCCGCTCGCGCCGACCTTCGACTGCCCGGCGTATTTCCTGGTCATTTCGATTTGACCGGGGGTGGGCTCTACCGGCTGGTACGGTACAACCACAAACCAGCTTTCTCCCCATCGGCCGGTATCCTTCATCAGGTTGTAAAAACTTTCGGGCAGGAAGTCGCGTACGCTATCCACATTGCCGCTTTTTATCTTCTTGCCGGCCCATTTGCTTTCCCATGCACGGACCTGTTTCAGTTCGTCGGCGGTATATGAGTAGGTTGGATATTCTACAGCGCCTGAAACGCCGGGAAGTCCAATCAGAATCATAAGGAGAAAAGCCGGGATGAGTTGTTTCATGTTCAACGATGTCTTGTGATGCGCCATTTTCAGTTTCCTTTGTCGAGTGATTACAGGTTACGTCTATATGCTGCTCTGCATATACCAAAAGAGAATGTTTGCAGCACTTCTAAATGCATGAGATGTACCATGTTCAGAAAAAGCGCCTAATAAAATAAAAAGTGAAGCCATAACAGACAATTAAAATAAAATATATCCTTGCCTCTCAATACCGGAAGACCGCATCCACCCCTGTGAATGTGCATATCTGCACAAAAATAGGAACTATGCACAGGAGGGTATTACTGTATCTCTAATACTATGTAATGATAATACTGTGTTATGTGTACGTACCGTTGGTATGTGCAAACCTTTGAGGAAACACTCTGTTCACGCTGAAGCCTGGACGGATACCGTGAGAGGTTCAGCGATCTTGCCAATAGCATGGCTCACTGTTAAACAATATAAAATTCTATATTTTTATATTGTTTAATATTATTCAAGCTTCTTACGCCGATGCCGGAACGTATAATAGTTCAAGTTCAGCAGACGGGCCGCCTTGCTTTCATTACCGCTGGACAGAGCCAGAGCCTCTTCGAAATATGATTTTTCAATCGATTTCAGGATTGCCAGCAAATCGATTCCCGCGTCGGTTACCCGGGGGAGATCGCCGGTGCCGTTTTGCGGACTCCCTTCGGAAACCACCGGCACGCTCTCAAGACCGATATCTTCCGGCATCAGAATCGGACCTTTGCCGGTAAGGACCCCGCGCTCCATAACATTTCTGAGTTCCCGGATATTGCCTTTCCAGTCATAGGTCAGCAGCGCCTTTTCCGTTTCAGGGGCAATTCCTTCAAAGTTTTTTTGAAATTTGTCGCTGAAATCCAGCAGAAAATGCTGGGCGATGGGCAAAATATCGTCGGGCCGCTTGGTCAGGCATGGAATCTCAACCTTGATGACCGCCAGACGGTAAAACAGGTCTTCCCGGAACTGCCCCTTCTCAATAAGATCTTCAAGGCTCTTATTGGTGGCCGATACGACCCTGGTTGAGACTTTCAGTTTTTTTGTCCCGCCTACCCGGTAGTATTCACCGTCTTCCAGAAACCGCAGCAGCTTTGCCTGGGCTTCCATGCCGAGGTCACCGACTTCATCCAGAAAAAGAGTCCCGCCTGAGGCCTCGTCGACCATTCCTTTTTTGCCCTGTTCCCGCGCCCCGCTGAAGGCCCCCTTTTCATATCCGAAAATTTCACTCTCAATAAGCTCCTTCGGGATTGCGGCGCAATTGAGGGTAATAAAAGGGCCCTTGAAGTTCGGGCTCTTATAGTGAATGGCGCTGGCCACCAGCTCCTTTCCCGTTCCGGTTTCGCCGTAGATAAGCACCGGGGTGTCGGGGCTTTTGGCCACCAGTTCGACGAATTCCATGACGTTTTGAATGGATTTGCTCTCACCGATAAAACAGGGGATGTTTTCAAGCAGGTATTTTGCCTGCAGGGTCTGGACCTCTTTACGAAGCTTGATCGACTCGCAGGCGTTCTGAATGGTTACCAGCAGCGTGTCCATGTGTATCGGTTTGACGATATAATCATAGGCGCCGAGTTTCATGGCCGAAACCACCGTGGCAATATCCTCGAAGGCGGTTATCATTATCACCACGATATCGGGAAAACGCTCTTTTATCTGTTTGAGTGCATCGATACCGCTCACGCCGGGCAACCCGATATCAAGCAGGATAACGTCGGGCTGGTCCTGCTGCAATGCATCGAGTACCGCTTCGGCCGTTTCAAAACCTTTGGTGGTATAGGTGCCTTCAAGGGCCAGGGTGATGCCGTCTCTGGCCACGGCTTCATCATCTACGACATAGATGGTAAACGATATCATGGAGAATCCTCTGCTGTGTATGACTTACGATGTTTGTATGCTGTTTATAGATTTGTCGGACGATACGGCGCGGGCTTTAATCGGAAGCGCTATCCTGAATTCCGCCCCACCCCAGCAGCTCCTGGCTATTTTTATGGAGCCGCCGTGGTCGGCGACAATTCTCTGGCACAGGCTGAGGCCGATGCCCGAGCCGTCACTTTTTGTTGTGTAAAAGGGATCGAACACCTTTGTGCTGTTCTCTTCCGGTATGCCCGGGCCCGAATCCGATACGGTTATGATGATTTCTTCTCCTTCGGTCAGAGAGTGGATAGCCAGTCTTTTTTGTGTAAGGTACGCCGACGACAGGGCGTGTATGGCGTTGGTTGTAAGATTGAGCATCACCTGTTCCATCATATGAAAATCTGCATAGCACGGCGGAAGATCGGCCGCAAGAGATTTTTCAACACTGATACCGCTTTTCCTCAGGGTGACCGCCGAGAGGTGCAGAGCCTCTTCAATCGGCTCGTTGATATTGATGGGGGCCAGTTTGGGGCGGCTTGGTTTGGAGAAGTCCATCACCCGCCGGATGACCCCTTCGATTTTATTGGAGGCCGACTGAATCTGGTTGATAATCTCCTGCGATTTCCCGATATCATCGGTCCCGCTGGAGAGCATGTTGTTCAAACTGTAGAGATAGGAGTTGATACCGGTGAGGGGGTTCCGTATCTCATGGGCAATGCCGGCGGCAACCCTGCCCAGGGAGGCCATTTTGTCGTCTATGCGCACAAGCTCTTCCAGTTCCATGAACCGGGTGATATCCATCATGTTGACGAAAAGCGCTTCTCTGCCCTCATACTCTATCATGGTGCCGCGGCAGGTGACCCAGCGCATGGCCGAGGGGTTGTTCATCTGTCCCAGGGGATAAAAACGGTAATTGACATCCCGGGCAACTGTTTTCCGGGAGAGGATGTCCTGATAGAACGTTTTGGTCTTTTCAAGGTCTTCCGGGTGCACGTAGGTGCATTTAAGGATGTTGAAATCTTCAGGCATGTCGCCGAACAGGCGCGCCTGCTCCTCGTTTTTATATACGATGTGCCCTTCCTGGACGATAAACCGGCCGGTAAGGGAATGCTCTACAATATCGCGAAACCGCTTTTCGCTTTTGCGAAGGTTTTCTTCGGCCATCTTACGCTCGGTAATGTCCCGCACAATTGCCGTAAAAAAGATACCTTCTTTTGTCCGCCATATCGCCTGGGAAAGCTCAATGGGCAACTCGCTTCCGTCCTTGCGCATTCCTACCAGCTCAATGGGCTTTGTGTCAACCGTCTCCATGGTACGGTCTGAAATCTGGGCGACCCCTTTTTTGTACATCGGGCGAAACCGTTCGGGCAGCACCATTGCGGCATCCATGCCGGCCGCTTCCTCGGCGGTATAACCGAAGATTTTTTCTGCTCCCCGGTTCCAGAAGGCAATATTGCCGTCGCTCTTGACCGAAATAATACCGTCGCCGGCAGTCTGAACCACCGAGCGAAAACGCTCCTCGCTGTTCTCGAGCGATTCAAGGGTGCGGCTGTTGAGCAGTGCAACCGATGACAGTTCGCTGAACGCCGACGCCATTCTGATATCATTGTCGGAAAACCCGCCGGGCTTATTGATAAGGGTAAGGAGAGCTACAGTAAAACCTTTGATGACAAGGGGAGCACACAGGATGTTTTCTACGTTCTCATGGCCATCGGGCAACAGCATTTTACCTGACGGCTGGTCGCAATCATTATAGAAGCAAGGTATATTTTTGGAATAGGCCTCATTATAAATACCCTGCAAAGATATTTTTAAACCGTTGTCGGTGCGCAGTATGTACGTTTCGGCATCGGTGATAATTTCCCCGACATACCCTTCTGCTGCACCGCTCAGGGTCGTAAAAGCGGTTATAATTTCCCGGGAAGCCTCCCTGAACTCATGGTACTCAAGTACCGCACGCGATGCCTGCAGCAGCGCCGCTGTTTCGGCCTCGCTGCGCTGCGACTCCTGTAAAGCGGTGCGCAGAGCCTCTTCCGCTCGCTGGCGTTCCGCTATTTCGCGGGTCAGTTCCGTTTTCTGCCGGAAAAACCTTAAAATCAGCACCGCCAGGTTGCCGAATTCCGTGTGCTTCGTCTGGAACCCTTCTATAAGGCTCGGGTCTTCGGCATGCAGGCTGGCCGAAATTCTTTTCAGGGGAATGTTGACCCAGATAATCAACAGTGCCGAAAGCAGGAATATAATTGTCGATACAAAAACAATCACCAGGATCAGCTGATTCTTGGAAGAACGGTGCAGCTCCTTGGTCAACGGTGTGCGGCTTTCAACCGTGATGCGGATAATCGGGGTGTCGTCCCAGCCGTTTTTTACCCGTGAAAACGAAATGAGGCCGTTCTCCTGGTCGTACGTACTTTCAAACGCTTTACCCAGCTCACCTTTAATTGGAAAAATCTGGATGGTGCTTTCAGCGGATTGCGAAAGTTGCTGAAGGTAGCCCGGACTCCACAACCGCCCTGCAAACAGGTAGCCTGCCGGGGGTGTTTTGCGTTCCGGATCATCGGCAGGCTGAATGGGTGCGCTGCGCACTTCCATCAGCCCCGTAGGGGTATACATAAAAAAACGACAGAAATAGCTGCGTGAAAAAAGTGTGGTAAAAAATGTGGCTCTGTCGGCATGGGGTTTTTGATAATCGGCTATATCGGCCGAAGCGTTGCTGTAAATCAGGTCATAGTCTGCATCAAAAATCCACACGGTATTCACGTTGAAACTGGGAAGCACGCCCTCGATAAAAACGCCTTTTCGAGGTAAAACAGGTTGCTTGGTCAACCGGACCATTTCATCGCGATTACTGAAATCATAGGCGAATATTTCAAGCGAGGCACCTTCAAGCCGCAACACTTTGTCGAACAGGGTGTTTTTTTCAAATATATTATTTTTAATAAGCAGTTCTTCCCGCCGGTTTTCATATTTCTTCATAAACAGCAAACCGGTGAAAAAAAGGCTGGTTGTGATAATGAGTAAAAGGGTTATCCTGGTCTGTATATTCATGTCTGTACGGGCCCCCCCGGCGGTGCTCTCCGCCCTGGATTACCTTTACCGGCTACGCTTGTGTGCCGTGATTATACCATGCTACGGACGTCTTTCAATACAATAAAACATCACCAGGCGTCGAACGGGGCAGTAGAGGCTGGTTTACCGTGGCGCTGCAGCAGGGAATTTCGGCACAGCAATTTTACGGGAGTACTATCGGAGTTCTTTTTCACTCTCGGAAATTCTGGCAAGGCAGTAGTCCAGATTCTTCTGTGCGGTCGGATGCCCAGGTGTAATTCGCAGGATTTCCCGATAGGCGGCAACCGCCGGACCGTACCGTTTTTGCTGGACAAAATAGGTCGCGGCGGCAAAAAGATGGTTGAGCAAAGCCTGCTCGTTGTCCGGTGTGGCCTTCACAGCCTGTTTGTATGCTTCTGCTGCTTCACGGTATTTTTTCTCGTGCGTAAGCAAATTGCCCTTGTAAAAATAGTATTCCCCCCGCATTAATCTGGAATCGGGATTGAGCTCCAGGGCTTTTTCCAGGTATGGTAAAGCAGTTTTGTTACGGCCGAGTTTGCCGTAGGCAACACCAAAGTTAAAATAATCATTAGGGCTGATATACCCGTAAGAAAATGGGCGCGGTACGGCCAGCGCCGTGCAGGGAATAAGCACCACCAGGGCCAGCATGAGCGGCCTGACCTGCTTTTCTGTAATGCGCTGCCAGATCCAAACGCAGGCGTATGAAGCCAGGATAATCATAAACGGTACATACGGATAGCGAAAACGGGAAAGCATATAAAACACCAGGATCGCAACCAGACCTGACAAGACAAACAATCCCGGGAGCATGCGTTTCGGCGTCCCCGTCAAAGATATACATAATCCAAGGACGGCAAGCGGCATAATGACAGAAAGTGACAGCACCGGATTTTTCAACACCCATGAAAAATCCTGATATAAATAAAAATTAGAATTGTTCGGCGTTTCAAAGCCATTAAAAAAACCGTGAAGTTTTCTCCCGAGCAGTTTCGCATAGTCCCAGGGGTTTTCCAGTGCCGCCTGCATGGCGGCCGCCACTAAACGGTCCTTTGGCGCGTTTTCAAACGAGTCAGGGATTATGTATCCGTTGCCCAGGGCATCCGGCGCATTGCTGAAATAAAAAACTTTGGCGGTATCGCTTCGGAGGTGCAACGCAGGTGCTCCGGCCAGAATATTGCGGACAGACAGCAGCAAAAAAACACAAGCGGTTCCCATGGCAACATATGCCAGTATCTTCGCAATGGACGACGGTCTCGCGTGCCTGAATGCCACTATAATCCAGAACACCATAAACGGTCCGGCAATAGCAAGGTTCGGCCGCAGCAAAAAGCAAAGCCCGTAGCACATGCCGCAGGCCGACCACCAGAGCGGCCGATCGCGGCGGAAAGCGACAAGCAGCAAAAAAACAAGCAGCACATTCATGAACGCACTCAGCGATGCCCGCAGCAATACGCCTTCGTAAAAAATGGAAACAGGATAGAAGGCGGAAATAAGGCCCGCCAGTATGCCGGTTGCGGTGCCGAACAGCTCTTTGCCGATCAGGAATATGAGTACACAGGTCAGTGCCCCCATCAGAAGTTGCGCCATACGCACCGCCGGCACGGATTTTCCAAAAATCTTAAAAATGCCTGCGATAATATAGGGATACAAGGGCGTCTGGGAAAAAGATCCCCTATTGATTATGCCGTCCCTTACAATTTCTTCTGCTTTATCTAAAAACCGCTTTTGGTCCAATCCATCTATCCGGTAGAGTGCCTTACCGTCGAAATAGGGGGTGGTCTGCAGGTGATTAAAATAGACAAGCCGGGGAATAAAAGCGATAAGCAGTATGCCGATCGCAATACCAATGGCGGCAAACCGCCTGTACCAGGGGCCTGCCGACGAGATCGCCGTGGTGTCCGTCGGGTGGGATACAGGCTTTTTTTTGCTCTGGATGTTTTTGCTGTGCATGCGTGTATGTGTGTGCTGGATGCTCGTTCACTCTTACGGAGACCGCTGTACAGGATACCGGCAAAGCCTGCCGGGAAAGCCCGGTTTTCTGCACCAATTAAACCAGAATGAACTCCTTGAGTCAACCGTGAAGCAACAATAATGGAGACGGATTGGATTTCCCCCGGTTTGTCGTAGTGACTTTTTCAACAGCCTGCTCGTGTTGTGTCCCGGAAATATCATTATTGAGGAAGAAAAAGCAGACTTGCACTATCTGCTCTAAAAAACTTTACATTTGATGAAATATTTTCACCAGACTTATTACTGTAGTGTATAGGACACAACACGAGAGCATTCCACTTTTTTCTGTAGCCCTTAAGAATCGCAAAGGCTGATGCGGTGAGAGCAGCCGCGGCGGTGCGAGCTATGGATTCTATGTTTTTTTCACACTGTTCTGCGAGCACATAGCCGCCGGCAATCAAACCGTATCAACCTTTGTGCTGTGGCTGTACTATTGTGAAAATTGCTCTAGTGCAAAAGGGTACCGTTGCCGGGGTTGGGCTGTGTTTGTATGTGCCGTGCATGGGTGCAGTGCGTATGCTGAATGTAAGTATATGTCTCCTTTGTATGGAAAAGACGCTATACCCACATTTTTGTAATGGTACCACTCCTAACATTAAAAATTTTTCTTTTCAATATAATCTTGAGTTCATATTCATTCGAAAGTAATCTATAAATAAATTTATCGTCCTTTTAAACTTTTTCTCTAATAAATTTACTCTTTTCTTGACAAAAAAGAATGTACCGACCTATGATTAACTGAGCAGAAAAAACCGGATCATTATTGAAGAAGCGTCTATCAAAGCTATCAATAAAGGAACGATACAATGTCCACGTCCTGTCGATACGCATTCCCGGCCGGCACCGACCTCGATCACTTCGAGGTCTTTCCCTGGAACCGAAACCTCGAGACCGGCCAACCCCTGATTGATGAACAGCACCGAACCCTGGTCGGGCTGCTCAACAGACTGGGTAAAACACTTATCAACAAAAAGAGGGTGGAGGTTAACGATGCTTTTGACGAACTTGCCGATTATGCCGACCGCCATTTTAAGGAGGAAGAAGCTGTCTGGACCAGGTATTTTAAGGAGGACGCTTGGTTGACATCCCATCAGAGGGGCCATGCCGCCTTTTTACCGCAAGTCATTGAGATTAAAACCCGGGATGCGGATAAACCCCTGGCTGATCAGGTCGAACAGATTATCAAATTTCTCATCCGCTGGCTGGCTTTCCATATCATCGACGACGACAAGCGTATGGCCATCGTTGTGGAAGCCTTGGAAGCTGGCACCCCGCTCGAAGCAGCCAAGGAAATCGCCGAAAAAAAGATGGGCGGTTCCATGCTGGTGCTCATCGAAACCCTTCTCACCATGTATGACGGACTGTCTTCCAGGGCCATCCAGCTGATGCGGGAACGGCACGCCCGAATAAAGGCGGAGCAAGAACTCAGGCAAGCCAATAAGCGCCTGGAGGCACTGGCCATCACCGATGTGCTCACCGGGCTTTACAACCGTCGCTATTTTGAAAAGGTCTTCCAGACGGAAATACGCCGAGCCAGGCGGTACAAGCAGGCCCTGGTTTTTCTCCTCATCGATATCGACTTTTTCAAACAATTCAACGACACCTACGGCCACCTGGCCGGGGACAGCGCCCTTACGCAGATCAGCCGCCGACTGCTGGAAACCTGCCGCCGTCCTGGGGACCTGGTGTTCCGGCTGGGGGGAGAAGAGTTCGGGGTCCTGGCCTCGAACCCGTCCGACAAAAATCCGGGGGCGTTCGGAGAAATCATCCGGGCCGCCGTTGAAGCCCTGAAAATACCCCACAGTCACAGTAATGCAGGTGAATATGTGACGATTTCCATCGGCCTTGTGAACAAGGTGCCGGCTCCCGACGATACCATTGACAGCTATACCGAAATAGCGGACAAACGCCTCTACCGGGCCAAGGCATCAGGCCGGAACTGTGTCGTTTACGACGACTGAGGACCCGCTTGGGGAGGTGCCCTGTTCCGCTGCACATTACGTGTGCCCGGCGTCCGGCATACCTTGGGAGGCCATCCTCAATCTCTTTCATCCAGGATATGGATGATCCCCTTTTTATTTAGAGCTTTTTGCTTGACAAAATAGTTAAGATGCTTTACTATATAGATATGGATACTAAAGAAGACCTGATCAAAGCCACTCTCCTTGCGTTCCGCCGCGTTGCCAAGATGTACGCACGCATTGAAGATCTGCCCATACCGGTGGAGGAAGGGCTGGAAGTAACGACCAGGGAGGCCCACATGATCCAGGCTGTTGGTGAACACAAACAGATGAGCGTTACCCAGGCAGCCGCTCATTTCGGGGTCACAAAAAGCGCTGCTTCACAAATGGTTGCCAAACTGGCTAAAAAAGGCTTTCTTTTGAAAAAACAGGCGGCACACAGCAACAAAGAATTTGAACTCTCCCTCACACTGTTGGGTGAGAAGGCGTTTCAGGCCCACGAACAGCTCCACGGGAAAGATATGGCCGGTCTGGTTGAACGCATGAGCACATTTTCTCTTTCCCAGGTCGCCACCTTATCTGTTTTATTGGAAGCTTTTGAAGCGGTCATGCATCAACGTCTTGCCGGACGTTCAAAAGAATAATTTTTTTAAAATTTTAGTTAAGATACTTAACTATTTACCGGAGGGCCACATGAAATTATTCAAAAACGCCGTTGTCGGCTTTGCCGTCATGCACTACAAGCCGGTCATGTTGCTAACAATACTGTTTACACTTGGTACCGGTGCATTTTTACCACTGGTTACTCTTGATACCGACCCGGAAAATATGCTCGAGCGGGATGAACCGGTACGTGTTTTTCACAACGAAACGAAACAGCGGTTCAATCTCAGCGATATTGTCGTTCTGGGAGTCATTAATAACCGCGACCCGGATGGCGTATTCAACCCGACAACATTAAAACGGATTTATACGCTGACCGAATTCGCAAAAACGCTGCGCTGGCAGGATGCAAAACACCCCGGCCGGTCGGTTGGTGTCATCGAAGTGGATATGATCGCACCCTCAATGGTCGATCACATGAGCCAACACGACCCCGGCACTATACAGTTCGAATGGTTGATGAATCGGCCCCCGGAAACCAGACAGGAAGCACGTGCCGTACGAGACAGGGCCCTCTCGAATCCTTTGCTTACAGGCCGAATGGTGTCGGAAGACGGCAAGGCCGTCTGCATGTACCTGCCCTTGACGGACAAGTTGTTAAGCTACCGGGTATACACGGCGCTGCGTAAAAAAATTGCAGAACTCGGGGGTGATGAAGAGTATCACATTACCGGCTTGCCCGTGGCTGAGGGAGCGGTCGGAGTAGAAATGTTCACACAAATGGGCACGGCCTCACCGCTGGCGATGGTGGTTATCTTCGGACTGCTGTTGCTGTTTTTCCGCAAATGGATAGTAATCGCCCTGCCCATGATTATCGCCGCCGTTTCAATCATCTCGTCAATGGGGTTGATGATCGCATGTGGTTTCCCGGTCCACATTTTGAGTTCAATGCTGCCGATTTTTTTAATGTCGATTGCCATGGTTGATTCGGTGCACGTTCTTTCGGAATTTTTCGACGCCTATACACAAGAAAAAGGCCGCACGCAAACCATCAAAGAAGTTATGGACACCCTTTTTGCACCTATGCTGTATACATCGTTGACAACGGCAGCCGGGTTCCTCTCTCTGACGTTGGCGCCCATCCCGCCGGCGCGTATCTTCGGCATTTTCCTGAGCACCGGGGTCATGATTGCATGGGGGGTGACGGTTATGCTGGTGCCGGCATACATCATGCTAATCCCCGAGAAAAAGCTGGAACATTTCGGTCTCTCAGCCCAAGAACAGGAAAAACAGACATGGCTTACGCGCACCCTGGCGGCCATGGGCGCCTTGACGTACAAACATGCAAAAGCGGTATTGGGACTCTTGGCGATTGTGGTTGCTGTATCGGTTTGGGGCATTACTCAAATCCGGGTGAATGACAATTATGCAAAGCGGTTCTCACACAGCCATCCTATTCGCAAAGCGGATGTTGCCCTGAACAGCCATTTCGGAGGAACATATACGGCATACCTTATTTTGGAAGGAAAAAACCATACAAAAGCAACATACCGGGATGTCCTGAAAATCAAACGGGACCTGACTCGTTTTAGTCGCGAGATCCGCAAGGAGCACCCCGGTGCGCCGTCGCTGGCCGCGAAACTGGGGGAAACGCTCTCATATAATGCGTTTAAGAATAATACGTTTGAAGGCTTTCTGGACTCGACAATGCACGCTATAGAGAAAACTGCTGCCGATGCGCCGGATAAAGATTATTATGCGCTGCAGGAGTTAAAAAATTTTTTCGGACTGGAAAAAGAAAAAAGGAAGCTGTTTAAAAGGCCGGAGGTTGTAGAGTATATGGCCGACGTGCAGGACCACCTTGAAAAACGGGGACTGATCGGCAAGAGCAATTCAGTTGCCGATGTGGTTTGTAAAGTCAACCAGGAGCTGACCGACGGCAGGCCGGAAAATTTTCGTATCCCCGACACGTTGCAGGCGGTTGCGGAATGTTACCTGCAGTATCAGCAAAGCCATCGGCCGAACGACTTGTGGCACCTGGTGACGCCGGACTATATGCAGGCCAACATCCAGATGCATTTTCCAACCGGAGACAGCATGAATACCAAAGCCGTTGTTGAAGCCGTTGATGTGTATTTTAACAATAATGCGCCTCCGGCGGCAATGAACCATCGCTGGGCAGGGCTGCACTATATTAACCTTGCGTTAGAGGACAGGCTGGTGCGGGGATTTTTAAAGTCGTTTGCGGGAAGCTTCATGATTGTCTTCATCATGATGTCTTTTCTGTTTCGTTCGCCGTTGTGGGGAGGGCTGTGTATGGTGCCGCTTTCAATCACGCTGCTTATGATTTACGGTATTGTCGGAATTATCGGCAAAGATTACGATCTGCCCATTGCAGTACTCAGTGCTCTGTCTATCGGAATGGCGGTTGATTTTGCAATTCACTTCTTAGAACGCAGCCGGACAGCCTATCGCGCAACAGGCTCATGGAAGGAAACCGTTCCCCAAATGTTCGGCGGTCCGGCCCGAGCCATCAGCAGGAATGTACTGGTGATCGCCATCGGGTTCTTGCCGCTCCTGGTGGCGTCGCTGGTACCGTATAAAACAACGGGTATTATGCTGTTCATGATCCTGTTCTGTTCGGGTCTTATTACACTGGTTGCCCTGCCTGCAGCTTTAACCATTGCGGAAACATGGTTTTTTAAAAAAAGTCGGAAACAAAAAAAAGAGCAGGGTCATTCTTTTCGATGATCCTCAACAAAGGAGAACATACTATGAAAAAAGTAATGTTCGCGCTCGTGTGGGGAATATTGGCCGGCACAGGCTTTGCCGGGGCGGCATCTTCGGCTCCGACAGCAGACAAAATCGCTCACAAGGCTGACCATATGGCTTTTTATCAGGGGATGGACGCAAAAGGTAAAATAGAGTTGGTAATAACCGACAAACAGGGACGCACCCGACAAAGGGTTTTTAATATGCTGAGGAAAGACAGCGACGAAAGCAAGAGTGATCAGAAGTTTTTCTGCTTTTTCCAGACCCCTGCGGATGTGCGCAAGATGGTCTTTATGGTACATAAACATGCAGAACGTGAAAAGGATGACGACCGCTGGCTCTATATGCCCGGTCTGGACCTGGTGAAACGGATTGCCGCCGGTGACAAACGGACCAGCTTTGTCGGGTCGGACTTTTTGTATGAAGACATCTCCGGGCGCAGCCCTGCCGAGGACATCCATGAACTGATCAAAACGACAGACAGGTGGTATATTCTTAAAAACATCCCTAAAAAACCCGGTGACGTTGAATTTGCATATTACATTGCCTACATCGATACAAAAACGTTTCTACCGATGAAAATGGAATTTTTCAAAAAAGGCGACCGGTGCTATCGCATTATCGAGTCTGTCAAGCTGATACCTGTGCAGACCGAAGAAAACGGCACCCGGGTTATCTACCCGACGATTGCCGTATCGGTTGCAAGGGACCTTGAAAGCGGTAGTACAACCAAAATGACCCGTTCGAATATGCAATACAATGTTGGGCTTGGTGATCAAATCTTTACGGAACGCTACCTGAGACGGCCGCCACGAGATGCCATGCGATAAGAACAAGAGAAAAAACCGTGCAAAAAAAATATCTTATTGTGTTTCTTATCATGATTGCATTCAAATGCAATGTGCATGCGCCCGAAGCACGTGAAGAGCATGTACCCGGACTGTTTCCGTCTGTTGAAGTGCATGGTTTTTTTGAAGTGCGCGCCGGCTGCCGAACACAAAACGATCCGCGAGAAAAAGACACCTCAATGATGGAAGCTAGGCTGCAGGCGGAATTCTTCTTCTATACCGACAGGGCGGAATTCAAATTCAAGGCAGACATGTGGACTGACGGGATAACGGAACGGTTGGAATATGATACGCGGGAAGCGTGGATTTTTTTAAGACCGGCCGGCTTCATGGATATCAAAGCAGGCCGGCAGGTGCTGACGTGGGGAACAGGTGATCTGTTTTTTTTAAACGATCTGTTCCCCAAGGACTGGCAGTCATACTTCATCGGACGTGACCGGGAATATCTCAAGGCTCCTTCTGATGCTGTGAAAATCAGCATATTCACGGAACTGGTCAGTATCGATGTGGTCTATACACCGCAGCTTGACCCGGACCGTTACATTACCGGGGAGTTTATTTCTTACTGGAATGCACCCCTGGGCACATTCGCCGGCCGGGATGCGAAAGGAGCTTCGCACAAGCCTGACCGCTGGCTTCAGGATGATGAGATTGGGGTTCGTGTCTACAAAAATATCAATAACTATGAACTGGCACTGTATGGGTACCGGGGCTTCTGGAAGAGTCCCGGCGGACACACACCGTCGGGAATTGCTGAATTTCCCGCATTAAACGTCTATGGCGCAAGTGTACGGGGCCGGGTCGGACCTGGAATTGGCAATATAGAACTTGCCTGGTATCGGTCCGTTGATGATAAACGCGGCTCAAATCCGCTCATCAACAACTCGGAAATGCGGTATCTGGCAGGCTACATGCAGGACCTGGGTAAGGATTTTAGTGCCAGCTTCCAGTATTACGTAGAGCACATGCTCAAGTATCGTGAATATAAAAAAACCCTTTCCTGCGGCCCATCCCGGGACCGCCTGCGGCATGTCATAACCGTGCAACTAACGAAACTCCTGATGAATCAAAACCTGGAACTGCATATCTCGTCATATTATTCACCCAGCGATAAGGATGCATATCTTCGTCCTAACATTCGTTACAAATACACCGACAAGATAACGCTGGAAGCCGGGGGTAACCTTTTTTTCGGAGAAAAGTCCCATACGTTTTTTGGACAATTTGAGAATAATACCAATGCCTATACGTCTATTCGATACAGCTTTTAATGTACACAGTCGGCAGTTCGTCATTGGTGTGACAGGATGTGGTTTTACGCCCTGAACCGGTGTAATGAACAGAAACAAAAACTGCGTTCAACCATCTTTCACCTGAAAAAAAAGGGGTGGTTTTTCTTTTCACCGGCTTTTCGTGCTTCTGTTCGCTTGCCGGGCTTGTGTTCACTCATCTACAAATCCGCTTCCCGTGATGGTTACCTATTCGGCCCCGGGCTTGCACTCAGGGCTTCAAATACTCTTTTCGCTACGGCGCGCATGGCAGGTCGTTTGAGTATAATCGCCTTCAGGCTGTTTTCATTTCTGTAATACAGGTCAATGAGTTTTCTGCCGTACAGGGAACCGGCAAGGATGTCATCCCTGAACCTGCGCAGAGCGTCGAGTCTGGGGTTGTCGCTGTCGTGGCTCACCAGGTACCGCTCCCAGGTTTCGGCAGGGTCCTGCGGTCCACGGAACCAGCAGACAGAGCCCTGCTCGGCATCGCTGCCGCAATAACTTTTTTGATCATTTGACACCTCCCTTATTGGTGGGTCTTGAGGCACCTTTCAATGATCACTGGTTGTAACCAACTCATGAACTTTCGGCGGCATTTTTCAAGCAGGAGCATGTAATTACTCCACCGTAACACCAAGCCCCTGCAGCAGCGTTGTAGTATTGATACCGTGCAGCACAAAGTCAATATCTGTTCTCATATACATACCTGCTTCAGAATAAATTCCTTCAAGAAACCGGACAAGCTCAGACAGATCATTCTCCGAAATCACCGCCGTCTTGTACTCCAGAAGATCCCGGGCGGTTTCCTGGTGCTTAAAAAGCAATGAACGCAGGCGATCTTTCAGGAGATCATTCTCTGCTAAGATATGCGCAAGTTCCTCAGTGTGGCGGTAGTAAAAGGTTGTCAGCAGTATGCCGAACATATTGCGGAACATAAGCTCATCACGAAGCCCTCTGAAGAGGTCTACGCTCTCAGCCGTTTCCAGGGTGTCCCTGATTTCGCATGGCCGGCTGGCAATGATGTAATCCGATTTTATCTCAAATGCGTAGTACGTCCGGCCGGGAACAAGACTGAATTCCTGCACATAGTGTCCCTGCCCGTCAACCAGTGCCCGACCCTCAAATGACGGGGCAAGGTACAGCATGATTCTACCCGGATCAACGGTCTGTTTGACGGCACCACTCAAAATGGCAACAGGGCTGTCACTCCCGGTTTCAGACCAAAAAGGACATCCCTCCTCCGGCCGCCCCTCGGCACTGTGAATCCACTCAAACCATACACAGGCTTCTTCGGAAAACCGGGGCCTGTACAGATCGCCTTCAAGCTGCACCGGAAGCGCTTCCTTTTTCGTGACCGCTATGAGATCAATGCTGGTGTCCTGATGTGCCATAACCATCCACTTCTTTATTACCCGTGGGCAGAGAGGAGCTAATGGAATAATCCGCTATGCTTTTTGTGCAAATGTATCTAACAGCTCTGAATGCTTCTTCACGAGCATCAACACAGATCAACACGCCACCTCACATGCAGCCTGGTCACACCCGCCACAGCCCGGAGTTTCATCACACACATCTCCAACCCCATCGCCATCGCCATCAAGCTGCTCAACGTTACAATTGCCCGGGCAGTTATCTGCGTCATCCAAAACACCATCACCGTCTCTATCTACTTCACACGTCTGCTCACAGGCAGGCTGGTCGCATCCGCCACAGCCGGGAGTATCGTCGCACACATCTCCGATTCCGTCACCATCTGCATCCAGCTGTTCAACATTACACATACCGGGACAATTGTCCGCACATATGTCGTTATGATTGTCACCGTCGGCATCAACGAAATCACCACGGCACAGGTCAGGCGTCAACTTGGACACATAGACATCCGGATTTTTGATAACACCCACATAATCACCATTATGGGTCTCATCGTAGGCGCCCGGCGTAACCGGAAAACCAGGCATTCTCGTATAACCGGTTATGAGAATATGTCCGTTCGGGTCGATTGTCATACCACCGCCGGAATGTGAATTGCCGCCGTCTCCAACAAAAGTTGATGCAATCATATGTACAAGGGCATTGTCAAATTTTGTAATAAACTGTTCATAGTAAAAGGCGGAATATTCCTCCTTAAATGTTCCCGGTGTTGTCGGGTAGTTACGCTGCCTTGTCTGACCGGCAATGTAGAGATACCCCTCCGCATCCAGCGCTATGCCATAGACCTCATCACGTTCATACCCCCATATAAAGGTAGAGGCAAGCAACCGGGAAAGATCGCTTGATAGTTTAGAGAGAACGAAGTCCAAATTGCCATTGTGTGTTGTATCATAGGTTCCCGGCGTGGACGGGTAATCGCTGGAGTAAGACTGACCGCCCAAAATAATGTCATTGGTTGTTGGGTCAACAATAACCTTAAAACCTCTGTCGTCACCACTTCCACCCAGAAATGTAGACGCCAGAAGGCTGGTCAGGTCAGGTGATAGTTTTGAAATAAAAATATCATAATTATTATTATAAGAAGTGTCGTATGCCCCAAGTGTTACCGGATAATTTGACGATTTCGAATGACCAACAACAAAAACAGTATTCGCGTTTCCCATTGTAATATCGCCAGCAAAATCCCAATCCGTTCCCCCCATAAAGGTTGAAGCAATCAGCGTAGACAGAGTGTTGTCGAGTTTTGAAACGACAATATCATATCCATCGTTAAAGTATTGATCATAGGAGTCCGGCGTTGTTGGATATGAACTCGATTCTGAACGGCCAGCTATATATATGTCTCCGGTTGCATCAAGGCAGAGAGCATAGGCTTCGTCATTTTTAGTACCTCCCAGATACGTGGAAGCAATAAGTGTGCTAAGGCTTGAGTCAAGCTTGGCAATAAAAATGTCGAAGTCATTTGCGTCCGAGCCAAGATTATACGAACTATCGTATGCTCCTGAACTCATAGGGAAATCGGGTGAATTGGTATGCCCGGCAATACAAACAGCACCGGTATCTCTATCTACTGTAATACCATAACAGTCTTCTCCTCTTGTGCCGCCGATAAACGTGGATGCTATAAGTTCGGTAAGATCACTGTTCAGCTTCGAAACAAAAACATCGCCACCGCCTTCATTAAGAGAGGTATCATAGGCTTCCGCAGTCACAGGATACAGGGTATCGCTTGTCCATCCTGTAATATAGATATTGCCGGCAGCGTCGGTTGTTATATCTCGGGACCGCTCAAAGCCACCCCCGCCTATAAAGGTTGATGCCAACAATGGATCTATAACCAGTGGGTGTTTTTTGCTATACGGTCCGGTTTTAAAACCATAAGCATAGCACTGCACATCATTTGCTCCGGCGGTCTTTTGTGCATGAAGATAGTATTCTGCTTGGACATAGACACGCCGCCCCCCGATACGTTGATAGGCAGCAGGCTTCGTCATTGCAACAGTACCGGCATCTGTTGTTATTTCAAGCTCCCCGGCACTGTTAATACTAATCCCAGTTGCTCCTTCTACAGCAATCTTGATGTCGCTGGGATTGCCTCCAAAGCCTACCGTAAACAGCTTCTCAACATTGTTACCATATGCTTTTAAGTCCAGTTGTATGCCAGTATAAATCTCCCCAAAAGTGAGCGTGTGATATGTCGGCACATTGCTTCGCCAGTTTTTTTTGTCGGTACCAATAATATAATTAACTTTGGATACAGCTTGCTGCTGCCCCGCAACAGCCGAATGAGTTGAATTGAGAATCTTTTCTTTGAGCACCCATCTTGTTTTGTCGCCCCCGGGAAAAAGATAGGTAATGCAATCGTCGGCTACATAAACATCTCCACTGAAAATGTTTGCTTTAAATGTAACGTTCTTATCCTTTGGAGAATTGTTTTTTACAAATGGCAGCCGGATCGATGAAAAAGCTGTGTCATTTACTCTTAAAGGCTTCTGTGGGGATTGAAAAGATTTGTCTGGCTGAAGCGATGGCGGAGCTATGTTTGCAACAGACTTGGCAGCTATTGATAAAAGAAAAAAAACAGTGGTTATTATAAGAGTCTTTTTCATGGCCCCTCCTCCGACAAATGATACTTGCTTCATATTTTAATGCAAATCCACATATGAGTAAACCTTCAGGATGTTCAACGGCCGTTCATCAGCGTTTCCACCACCCGCGCCACCGACTGTAAGGTTTTTCCAACCGTCCCTTTCAGTTCCGGACGATTTTCCAGCCCGGCAAGCAGGAGGAGCCGATCATTACATACCCGCCGTCCGTGGTCTGGCGGATTACGGTCGGCTCATCGTTGGGCCCACCGCCATAAGCCGTGGCCCAGTACTCCACACTCCCGGCATAACTTGCGCTGAGAGTGATAATTGTCATAATGGAAACAAATATAAAAGCTTTCTTCATAAGAACTCTCCGAGGATTTAGGAAAAAAACCAAGAATGGACGAACCTCCCCCAGTTTGAGGCAACTGCAAAAAAGTATACAATAGAAGCGAAAGGTGTGTCCAATGAGAAATCACGCGCGGATTGTAACGGAAAAACATCTGAATTTTTTACCATAGTATACTTTGTATTATTGTTTTCTTTGTATTATTCTTATGGTATTATTCTTATTCGCATAGTTTTTTTGACTTTGCCGTGGTACTATGCATAAACTTCAATACTGAAAATCCGTATACAAACAGGAAATAGTAGGGAAATAGGCTTTTTATTGAATCCCGGAGGAGCGAAGATGAATGTACAAACAGGTGTTGATGTTCAAAAGAGCCCTTTTCGCTGGGCTGTGCTGTCGATTCTTTTCTTGAACATTTTTATAGCTTTTCTCGGTGTACAGTGTATTCCGCCGCTGTTCAAGGAAATCGGAGCTGAAATTCCCCTTACCAAGGCTCAGATCGGGCTTATTATGGGAATACTTACCCTGCCGTCCATTATTTTTTCTCCGGTCTGCGGCGCCATTACAGACAGGATCGGGTCAAGATGGACCTTGGGGATAGCTATTATCATCACTGCACTGGCAGGTGCCCTGCGGGGGTTCGCCGATACTTCCAACGAACTTGTAGCATGCATGTTTGTGATCGGCATAGGAACCACTGCCATACCGCCCAATATTTCCAAATCCCTCAGCATGTGGTTTCCTAAAAATGAATTTGCCATGGCAAGCGGAATTGCCCTTCTGGCAATGACACTGGCGGCAGCGCTGGCCATGGCCGTTGCAGCCGGAGTCCTGTCGCCTTTTTTAGGAGGATGGCGAAATGTTATGATCGTTTCGGGAATACTGACCGCTGTCTCGGGCCTTCTTTGGCTGGTGGTTTTTCGTGATAAAACAGTTCAGGATGATTCCAGGCCGAAAAAGGCCGGTTTTAAGGAGATTTTTAAAAAAGTATTTAAAATTAAGGCTATATGGCTTACCTCACTATTTTATCTGTGTCGCTTTATCAGTACATCATCGATATTTGCGCTGCTTCCCATTATACTGACGGAACGAGGAATAAGTGCGGGCAAGGCAGGCGCCTTTGTTGCAGTTATGATGGCATCAAATGCTCTTTTTAAACTTGCAGGCGGGACCGCGTCAGACAAACTGGGCCGGAGAAAACCGTTTCTTATTATAGGCACCATTGTTCAAAGTGTATGTGTTTTTGCATTTGCAACGTTTAACGGCGTGCCCCTGATTATTGCCCTGATCGTTGCAGGAGCTGCAATGGGAAGCATCTCGCCGATATTTATGGCCTCAATTGTCGAAACCAAAGGAATCGGCCCCGAGCTGGCCGGGACTACAATAGGGCTTGTATTTATGGTCGGCAATTTCGGTGGCGTTATCGGCCCGATCATTACGGGTAAAATAATAGACCTGGCCGGTTCACAATGGCCGGGATTCATTTTCATGGCTCTGTGCTATTTTGTCGCTGCATTTTTTATTTTTCCTCTCAAAGATACGGGAACGAAAAAAAGCACTGCTTCGGTGGAGGAAGCGTAGACAAAGCAGGTCGAACTTTGGATTATAAAATCAACAAAAGGCAGGGCTAAAAGCCCTGCCTTTTGTTTTTAGAGCATTTCACAAAAGAGTGTAGCCCTTAAAAATCGTAAAGGCTGGTAGGGTTGGAGCAGCCGAGGCGGGGCGAGCTGTTGATTCTATTAAACATTCTACCTCTTCCAGCGAGCACGTTGCCGCCGGCAAGCCTACCCTACCAGCCCTTACACGTCTACGGTGCGGCTATAGTATTGTGTGAATTGCTCTAGCATATCGGCATACTCTGTCTTTTAAAGATCCCGCACATCAACCTCGGCGTTGCCTGAAACGGTTCGCGCCGCAACAGCCGGGCCGGCAATATCTACAGGATAATGATGCAGCCGATATACAATGTGTAGAATATAACTGAAAGGGGCAGCAGCACAAGGGAAGGGATGACCAGCGGCAGCAGCGCTACCCCCACAATGAATAATACCAGGGCCGGAATGGAAAAGCCCAGACAGGCCAGCCCCAGGATGCCGGATCGCAGGGTTTCCCGTTTTTCTTCCAGGCTGCTTGAGGACACAGCGACGGCAATAACACGGTTTGCCGGTTCGGTCACCGATTCCGGGAGGTAGTTAAAGACCGTGCGTTGCACGTACGCGACTGCCGGCCTGTTCCCGGTCCGGCCGATTCCAAGCAGCCCCTCTTCCATAATGTCCGTAAGCCTGTTCAGCACTTCTTCGCGTTCTGCTTCGGTCAACACAAGGTCGCCTGACTGTGCAGATGATACCAGGTGATGCAGTGTATAAAGCTCATAAAATGTCTGTGCATAGCGCCGAACATCAGGACCGCCCGTATCCGCGCTGTAAACCGGTGAGAAAAACCCGGCCAGAAAAACCAAAACTATCATACCCGCAAAGCATTTTGTCTTCATCCGTACAACCTTTCGTAACCATACGTGCTTAACACACATCCATGCTGAAAATAAATCCGTTGGTAGGGTGGACACGGTCCTCCTTGACCACCCTACCGGATTCGACAGTCGGTTTTCCGAATCAAGATATTTATAATATTTCCCGAACACAGAGCGGCAAGTCTACCGAGAGGGATATCGACGCGAACATATAGCAGAACGGATCAATGCCGCACGAGTCGATCTCATCCAGGAAATCATCCACCGTATCCAGGATACAGTCCACCATATCATCAATACCCAGAATACTGATAATATCAGGAGCGCCGACAACAATAAGGTCGCCGTTGGCCGTTCGCTGAACAATGGCCTCGTCCCCGTCGATTGCCAGGAGAAAGGGGAGACCCGGCCTGAGGCCTTCGGCCGGCAGCCCGATCATCAGCGTGGCGCCCTGCTCGCCGGTAAGGGTTACCCCTTTGACGAATTCATCGTTACGATCGAGATCGATGATCCCGGTCTCGATCCCGGCCGCACTGAGCATTCGGTGCAGCAGCAGGGGCCGGACCGCCCTCTCTTGTCCGGCATGTGCCGGGGTAAAGCAACACAGAAAGATCGATACACAGGCTATGCTTGCCGGAATAGAGTATGGTATGCGTAATTTCAAAATTCTGTCCTCCTTTGTGCCTTAGTTTATATCTGTATACTAAAGATCAGTCGCGGTCAATAGAAACCAGTGATCCCGCGCCGATAAGCTCCATGTCCAGGGTAACATCCTGGGAGGTATAGTCCCTGGTGATGTAGTTTTTGAAAAAAAACAGGTTCATCGGCATCCTCCAGCCGCTGCCCCGTACTGTCAAAAGAGACCCTACGGAAATGGCGTCCACCTTTGCCCCGGCATCAGCCGGCAGAGCGATATCCAGGGTGTTGCCTGCCCCTATGATATCTATGGTGTGGTTCCCGCTTGTATAGGTGCCGTTAAAATCAAGGTCGGCAGAGAAACCGCCCCCCACCAGGGAAAATCGTTCGAAATCGGTATTGCCGATATTGGTGATGGAAAGGCCCAGGCCGCCGCCTTCCACGCTGAAAACCGCGACTCTCCGGGTTGTCGGTTTACTGAAATCAACGTTAATCTCTCCTCCTCCCAGGGTCATGTTGCAGTCGGCAAGAGGCATGCCGCCCAGATCTATGTCACCGGCAAACCCTCCGCCGGCAAGCATGAGCTCTGTGTCCACGTCATAGCTTCCCACGGTTATCTCCCATGTCTGGATACGGTGAAGATCATAGTCATAGTCAAACTCATAACCGGAGCTGAAGTCCGCCGAGAACGTTTTGCCGGTGCTGCTGGTGTTCAGGAAGGGGGTCGCCCCTTGGGTATCATAGGTAACCACGGCCTCGATAATAACATCTGTTTCGTCGCTCTGCACAATGGTTATGTTGACCCCGCCGAGGGCAAAGAAGAGATCAAAGGTGTCCGCCCCCGAGTTTTCAAGTTCTTCCGCCGTCACGGTAAAGGTTTCGGTCTGCTGCGCCGCCCAAACCTGACCGATCAGCAGGCAGCTCAGCACGAGCCCGAGTGTGATACTTCTTGTTCTTAAAATGTTGTTCCACTTCATAGCATCTTCCTCCCTGTGGTGAGTAGGTTTATAGTGTATCTCCGCTGAATTGTATTTGCAGGGAGTGTGCCAGATGTGTAGTATTCCAAAAAGGCCGTTTAATCTATATTTTTTATAAAATACTCCGGATGCTGCAGGCCGAAGTTAGAAATTTTTCGAATCCGGGTTCGAAAAATTTCTAACTTTTTTGCAACATTTTACGGCGGTAGCGATAGGTATGGTGGTTCAGGTTGAGCAGCCGGGCAGCCCGGCTTTCATTGCCTTCCGCCATTTTGAAGGCTTCCTCAAGGTAGTGTTCCTCCAAAGCGTTTTTGACGGATTCAATGTCGATGCCTTCCGGCGTAAGGGGCGGAAACCCGGCCGGGGAAGATCCCGGGATCGGGTCTGCAGTGATATCCAGGTCACGGGCAGTCAACTCACGACCTTTGCCGACAAGCACGCCCCGTTCAACCAGGTTGCGCAGTTCACGGACATTGCCGGTCCAGGTGTGCCGGAGCAGGGCAGCTTCTGCCTCCGGGGCCAGGCCGCTGAATTTTTTACCGAACTTGGCGCTGAATTCGAGCAGGAAATGTTTCACCAGCGGCAGAATGTCTTCGGGCCGGTCATTCAAAGAAGGCACGCTGATCTTCCCCCCGAAAAACGGACACCTCGGTTAGGGGGCAGCCATGGCCTGTTCAAATGCCATGGGGCTTTTGTAGCCTAACGAAGAATGCCTTCGT
>JANQGV010000271.1 GCA_028282925.1 Thermodesulfobacteriota bacterium | reverse complement strand
TTTCAGGAGGAAACAAGGGTCGACATGTTTGAGCCCCGTTCTTCAGGGGCGAGTTTGTTGACCCGCCGACTGAAATCGTGCCGCGAGGGTATCCCGCCTACCAGGCGGGACAAGTTGCAGGGCGCCCTTTCTTTTCCCCCTTTTCTTTGGGGCGAACAAAGAAAAGGGGTTGAAGACGCGTAGCGTCTTATACACATATTTTCTCCGAATCACTCAAAACTATTCGGGGCTCACGGCTGAAAGCCGAGGGTGTTAAAATTTAACAAAGAGAGCGCAACGTAGCAGGTGGATGTTTTTCCTCAGCCTTTTAACCGCCAAAAAGATTTTTGTTCTCCCTAATCCACTCAATCAGCATCTCAACACCTTCGCGGGGTTTGATTTTAGGCTCCCATCCCAAATCCCGTTTGGCCTTTGTGATATCACATACAAAATAAAAAAGGTCGCCATGACGGACGGGGTCGAATGTAACCGTCGGCTTTTTACCGGTGATATCTCCGAGCATGTCGATACACTCAAGCAGAGAAATCAGGGTGTCCGGCCCGCCGCCGATATTATACGCGCCGGGCTTCCTGGTACGGTAAAAAGCGTCAAAGGCTTCACAGATGTCGGTGGCATAAATAATATCCCGGGCCTGCTTGCCCGTGCCGAACACGGTCAGGGGCCAGTCCATGACGCTGCGAATGGCAAAGTTTGCCACCCAGCCATGGTCCTCGCCGCCCAGCTGGCGGGTTCCATAGATCCCCGTCAGGCGGAAGCTGGCGGCCTCGAGATTATAGGTATCGTTAAATACTTTAACATACACATCTCCGGCATGCTTTGAGGCATGCAGCGGCGTCAGGGTGCCTTCCAGGGTCGGATGGTTTTCGTCTATCCCCATGGGGTCGCGAACATAGCGCGTTTCAGCTTCTTTTAACGTATTGTTGATTTCATTGCCGTAAATGTGAATTGTAGCGCAGCAGGCCGTCGGAATTTTGTGTTTCCGGGCCGTTTCCAGCACATTAAAGGTTCCCATGACATTTGTTGTTGTATCAAGCAGGGGGTCTTCCCAGCTGATGGTCATGGCCGGCTGGGCAGCGGTATGGATAATATAGTCGCACCCGCTGGAATGATCCATAAGCTCCCCAAGGTTACGCACATCAGCCCGCACTACCTGTACGCCGATACCGTTCAGAAAGTCGCTGCAGTAGCTCCTGGCAGACTCGACCGCAAATCCGGTACGCTGCAGTTCCTGCTTGGTCATATTATCATAGGCAATTACTTCTGCTCCCTTTTGACGGTAGAATTCACATACATGTGATCCCAGAAATCCACATCCACCCGTAACTAACACTTTTTTAACCATTGAAACCTCCACATCCAGTTTTATTAATAAACCCTAGCATTCTCATATTCCCCTCAAAGAAACTCCTCTAGTGGATAGTTGACAATAAACTAAACAGTAAAAACAGCCATAGAGAGTGTTGAAAAAAATGGTGTTTAGTATTATGATTAACGACTTAACTTAGTACCTCTCCGGGAAGGTGTCAATAAAAAATCTCCGTTCCATACCGGAAACAGAGTCGGCATTTTGGAACATATTCAGGAGACCTCAGACACAAAAGCGGGCATCTTCAAAAGATGGGGAAACATGTTCTTTTTTTACATCATGTAACCTTTTCAGGCATAAACGGATCAAAGCAGTACGGACCGCAAAAAGGCCCAGGGCACATATTATATCAGCAAAACCAGTGGGTTACTCGTTGCGAAACCTAAAAATTTATCATTGTATTTTAAATTTTATAACGATATAGTAACAGACATTTTACACATTCACAGTATAAGGGTGCATTATATATTATGGCCAGGTATCTCTTTACCGTTCTTCCCGCCCTGGGGCACATAAACCCTACCCTGCCCATCGCTGTTGAGCTGCAAAAAAGGGGGCATGAAGTCGGCTATGCCGTCGGGCTTGACTTCAAGGATGCCATTGAATCTGCAGGCCTGCGTTTCTTTGCAGCCGGGCCTCCGGGACTGAAGACCTATGTAAGCCCGGCCGCCCAGAAAATGCTCAATACCACAGGATTGATCAGCCATAGCTACTTCTTTGAACTCCTGGCCGAAAACAACGAGCAGACCATCACCGATTTACGCGCAATTGTGGAGCAGTATCAGCCGGACGTCATCGTAACCGACTCTATTACCCATGCCGGTGCCCAGGCAGCAGAGATCTACAATATTCCCTGGGCAACCAATCACGCCGTTCCCGGCCTGATTCCCACCAAAGACGGTCCGCCGTTTACCACGTGGGGACTGCCGCCGTCCGACAGCCTGCCTGCAAAGATCGTATACTCCGTGATCCGCTTCGGACAGACCGTTTTTTTTCGTCTTTTCGACCCCCGCTTCAACCGCATCCGTGCGGCACAGGGGCTGCCGAAGGTTAAAACATGCTGCATCGACAGTTGCCTTTCGCCGTACCTGATGCTGGTGCCAACCTGCGAAGGGTTTGAGTACACCCGAAGCGACTGGCCCCCCCAGTCACATCTCATCGGGCCTGCGCCCTGGGGTAAAAGCTCAAACAACGGAGATGCCTTCGCCTGGATCGACGAACTCCCGGAGGACAAACCGCTTATCTACATAACCCTGGGTACGATACAGGTATTTCGGACCCTCGAATTTTTCAATATTGCCATGCAAGCCCTGCAGGACGAGCCCTGCCGGGTAATTATGAGCGTGGGCCCGGCGGTTGATATGAACGAATTCAAAAATATACCGGACAATTTTCACCTGGAACGTTTTGTGCCCCATGCAAAAATATTGCCCCGGGCCGATGCCGTCATTCACCACGGCGGGCAGAACATCGCCCAGGACTGCATATACCATGGGCTGCCGTCCGTAGTGGTGCCCATCTCCCAGGATCTGTTTGAGGTTGCACGCAGATGCTCGGCTGCCGGCGTTTCAGTACGAATACCCTATCAAAAACTCACATCGGAAAAGCTTCGCAATGCCGTACGCACGGCACTGAACGACTCATCGATCAGTGAGAACACGCAGAAACTGCAACGCGTATTTCGCGACACCAACGCCGGCCATACCGGTGCGACCCTGCTGGAACAACTGGCATCGACAAAAGCACCTGTTTACCGGGCTTAAACAACACACACGTTACCTAAAGCCGGAAAGGACTATAGCTCGTGGAAAACAACTCAATAATGGGCGTCATTCTCGCGGGAGGCAAGGGGAGCCGCATGTATCCCTTTAGCGTACATCATCCCAAATGCACCCTCCCCATTTGCAATAAGCCGCTTATGGAATACCAGATTGAAATGATGAAGAACGTCGGCATCCGTGAGATCGTTATCGTAATCGGCCACTACGGATTTGATGTTGTACGGGTCATGGGAAATGGTGAGCGTTTCGGCATTAAAATAAACTATGTCGATCAGGGCGAGACCCTCGGCATAGCCCACGCACTGGGAAAACTGGAAAACATGATAGACCGCCCGTTTCTACTCTTCCTGGGCGATATTTTCTTCATAACCGACAGCCTGCAACCCATGGTCGATGAATTTCAAAAAGAAAACGTCAACGGCGTGCTGGCAACAAAAGTCGAACCCGATATCGATGCCATTAAAAGAAACTTTTCAGTCATGATGGATGATAACGGATTTGTCAGGAGGGTAATTGAGAAACCGCGCCATCCGGTCAACAATCTGAAGGGCTGCGGTCTCTATCTGTTTGATCTGCACATTTTTGATGCCGTACGCAGGACCCCCAGAACAGCGTCGCGGGATGAATACGAAATTACCGACTCGATTCAGATCCTGATCGACGACGGATTCAAGGTTCGCAGTATGGACATTATCCAGGACGACCTGAACCTGACTTTTCCGGAAGACCTGCTGTCGATCAATCTGGCGGAACTGAACCGCAGGAAGCAGAATGTTCTCATCGGAGGCAATACCGATATTCCGACAGAAAACATTCACAATGCGGTCGTCGGCAACAATGTCACCTGCTCCCCCAACGTTTCCATCAAGAATTCCGTGATTTTTTCAGGCACCTGTATCAATGCGTCTGAGGATATTGAAAATACCATTATCACACCCGAGCAGCGTATTTACTGCTATCAGACACCAACGACTGAGGAAACCATGTAATGCAAAAGGTGCTGGTTGCCGGCGGGGCAGGTTTTATCGGGTCCCACATTGTGGAAAAGCTTGTCGGCTCTGGACACGGCGTAACAGTGGTTGATAATTTCTCCACCGGCCGCAGGGAAAACCTGCCGGCCTCCGTCGACGTGGTACAGGCCGATATCTGCGATACCTCTGCCATGCAGAAACTCACTTCACAGGCAACAGCGGTCATACACCTGGCGGCCCATGTCGGCATTCGGGACTCGTTTGTTCTGTGCGCCGAGGACGCCCGAACCAATGTCCTCGGAACAATAAGCCTTTTACAGGCCTGCGCGGAAAGCCCGGTCAAGAAATTCATTTTCGCCTCCACCATGGCCGTGTATGCCGACAGGGATTCCCCTGAACCGGTACCGGAAAGCCACCCTGCCGAACCTTTGTCACCCTACGGCATTTCAAAGCTGGCCGGGGAAAAATTCACACTTGTGTTATGCAGGCAACTCGGCATCCAGTCGCTGGTGCTGCGTTATTTCAATGCATACGGACCGCGTCAGGCTCTCAATCCTTATGTCGGTGTGATTACCATTTTTATCGACAAACTGCTGCGGGGGGAATGCCCAACGGTATACGGCGACGGCAACCAGGTCCGTGATTTTGTTGCCGTAGAGGATGTTGCCCATGCCACGCTTTTGGCACTCGAGTCGAACATTTCCGGCGAGGTACTGAATATCGGCTCGGGACACGGCACCTCCCTGAATACGGTTGCCCGGCTTGTGCTGGAGAAAATCAACCCGGCCCTTTCAACCGTACACGAACCTGAGCAGCCGGGAGAACTGCGGTTTTCCATTGCCGACATAGCGAAAGCCCGCACAATGATCGGCTACGAACCGTCGGCAACCATAACCGACCATATCGACCGGATTATTGAATGCAACAAAGAAACCCCTTTATCTTAAAGGCAAAGGAACAGCATGTCTTCACCGCTGAAAAAAAAATTGGGATTACACAGGCTCACCGAACACGACATCGGCAGCTTTCAGTTCGACATGATGAACATGATGGCCCATTCCCCGGACCCCTTTGCTTCGGTTCTGTATTCAATCAACATCGGACCGGTCCAGGAACTGTTGAAAAAAATACGTGAAATGTCCGGTAAAAACATCACCCTTGGCAACGCTCTCAATAAGCTGCTGGCCCTTGCCGTCTCTGAGCACCCTATTTTCAACCAGGTCATCCTGGGCGGCAATATCTACCGTGTCGAAGGCATCCATATAGCCAATGCGTTCCTCATGCCGGGAGGCGATCCGGCCCTTGCCTATGTGGTGATCGACAACCCGCACCTTAAATCCCTTGAACAGATATACGACGATTTTCTTTTGCTTGCCAAAGCCAAAACCCTTGAATATGAATCCCAAAGCCGGGGAGTCCGGCTTGCTCTGCGATACTATTTCAAATTCCGGTTGTACCGGTTACTGAGTGAAAAGATATCATTTACAGTCGGATTTCAAAACGGCCTGACATCAAATATTGTACTGTCGAATCATGTCTATTCCGGCCCGGCAACCTTTACGGTCATCAAACCGATTATAACCCCTATGAAGATTTCACTCAGAATCCACTCCGGCAGCGCCACACAGCAACCGGTTGTTGAAAACGGCACCATAACCATACAGGAGCGTATTCCCCTGCATTTTGCCATCGACCACAGGATGATTCACGGGATACACGTACACCGGTTCGGAAAAACCCTTGAACACATCGCCGCCGAACCGGAAAAGTATTTACTGTAGAATCGACTGATAAAAAAAATGGACCAAACCCGCACTACCGAAACCAATAAATCGGACGGCCAAATAAGCGTCTGGATGGGCCTGAACATATCCGCCTGGATACGAGCGCTACGCGCCTATCACTTCAGGATACATGCCCGTAAAATCCCCCTTGCACTTTTTATCACGGCATCTACCCTGCTGCAATCGCTGATGGGCTGCATCGAAGGCCTGATCTATGGATCAAAAATAAAAAAGACGACCATCCAAGAACCCCCCATTTTTATTCTTGGCCACTGGCGCTCAGGAACAACCCTGCTGCATGAACTGCTCGGTCTCGACACGCGGCACACCTGCCCCACCAACTTCCAGTGCTTTTGCCCCAATAACTTCCTGCTGACCGAGAAACTGTATAAGCCCCTGGTTAACCGCATGGCCCCCAAACAACGTCCCCAGGATAATATGGCGGTTGAGCTCGACCTTCCCCAGGAAGACGAGTGTGCTTTGAATGCCATGGGAATTTCCCTGACATATCTGCATCCGGCCTTTCCCAATAATCCCCGAATACTGTCCGAAGCCTACGATCCGGAGCTGCTTCCCGCCCGCAAACTGCGCAAATGGGAATCCACCTTCCTGTATTTTTTGAAAAAAATCACCTTCTCCCGGCCCGGGCGCCTGATTCTTAAATCACCGCCGCATACTTTTCGCATTAAAACCCTTCTCAGGCTTTTCCCCGATGCATACTTTATCCACATTGTACGCAATCCGTACCGGGTGTTCCAGTCGACCATGAACCTGTGGCAGTCGGCCGCCCGGCAGTATTCACTGCAGGACGGCAAGTACAACGGACTTGAAGAGCACGTCTTTGCACTGTACGACAGAATGCATGCTGCCTTCGATGAAAACAGGTCGCTGATCCCCCCGGAGCGCTTCATAGAGCTGCACTACGAAGAACTGGTTAAGGACCCTGTCAGAGCACTTCAGGATGTCTATACCAGGTTCAATCTCGGTGAATTTGAAACCGCTCTACCCTCCATTCAGAAATATCTGTCGGATCGCACCGGATATAAAACGAACACATATCCCCGGGACCATGAGCTCGAGAATAAAGTATACAAAAGACTGCACAGGATAATTGATACCTACGGCTACAATCCGCCTTCCAGCCCCACTGCTGATGGTAAAGAATCCGTATCCTGATGGGAAAACCGGATTTCCTAAATCTCCACCTACGATAATTCCGAAGTTTGCGAAAACGCCGTACCATGATATACTGGTAGAATTAACACGTTGATCAATAACTCGTATTCATACAACCTACTAAAAAACAATGGAATTCACCCTGGAACACACAGACGCCAACACAAAAGCCCGTGCCGGAACACTACAACTTCCTCATGGTGAGGTACAAACCCCCATATTCATGCCGGTGGGAACCCAGGGAACCGTTAAAGCCCTGACATCCAAAGAGCTGGAAGACCTTGATGCCCAAATCATCCTGGGCAATACCTACCATCTGTTCCTTCGTCCCGGCGGAGAAGTGATGAATAAAGTCGGCGGTCTGCACACATTTATGAGCTGGAAGCGGCCTATCCTGACCGATTCCGGCGGCTACCAGGTCTATTCCCTTGCCAGGCTGCGGAAACTGAACGATGAGGGGGTTACCTTTCAATCGCATATCGATGGAAGCACCTTTACTTTCACGCCGGAACGGGTGGTAAAAATCCAGGAAGAGCTCGGTGTCGACATAATGATGCAGCTTGACGAATGTCCCCCGACCAACGCAACAAAAGAACAGATCGACAAAGCTGTTGAGCGGAGCTTTCTGTGGGCTCGGCGCGCCGCCGATGCCTGGAAAAAACCGGACACCTCTCTGTTCGGCATTGTCCAGGGCGGCCTGCATATCGATTTGCGACAAAAAAGCGCTGAACATCTGCTGACCCTTGACCTGCCCGGTTATGCCCTTGGTGGTTTTTCCGTGGGTGAGGAGATGAAAGAAGCCTACCCGGCCATTGATGCCTCGGCCGATTTTCTTCCTGCCCACAAGCCCCGCTATCTTATGGGAATCGGCTTCCCGGAAGATATTGTGCATGCCGTTGGTTCAGGCCTTGATATGTTCGACTGCGTACTGCCCACCCGCTGCGCCAGAACCGGCATGTGCTTTTACTCCGAGGGCCGGTTGCGCATAAAAAACGCCACCCACCGCGACGACCTGCAGCCGATTGATCCGGAATGCACCTGTTACACCTGCCGTAACTTTTCCCGGGCATACCTGCGGCACCTGTTTATTGCCAATGAAATTACCGCCATCATTCTGATGACGATCCACAACATTCACTTTTACCTCGACCTGTGCCGCAAAATGCGAACCGCCATCCTCCAGGATTCCTTCAAGGAATTCTCCGATTCATTCTTCCAATCACTGAAATATCTGTAAGGAAGCTTTGCCTTTAAGAAATGTCTTTGTACTTCACTCAAGGCTCTGGGGAAAGAAGATATTTAGACCAAAACCAACCGTGGGTTTTGCAAAGCATAAAGTCACGGTCCATAATCCACCAATTTGGTTTTAGGGGAACAAGCACGACAGAATAAGGATGATCTTTTACGACACATGCCCAGAGGCTGTCGGAAAATGTTCAGATACAAGGCGCGCGAAAGTCTTTGGAATGAGGCGTACTTGTTTGTACGCCGCAGTGACGAAGGCTAAGCGCAACACAGTAGATGGATGTTTTCCGGCAGCCTCCTAAAAAGCTACCCTGTAATTGGGACAATTCTCATCGTAACCCGCCGATTCATCTGGCGTCCGGCGGCCGTATCATTACCGGCAACGGGCATTGACTCACCCAGGCCGATGGTTTTGAGCCGGGCCGGATCAACCCCGCGCACCACCAGGGCGTTCTTAACGGACTCGGCCCTGCGCTCTGAAAGCTGCTGATTATACGTCTCAGCGCCGGTGCTGTCTGTATGGCCTTCTATTCTGATGCGGGTCTTGGGGTATTTGTTCAGCACGGTAGCAACCCGGTCCAGTTCGGTATACGCACCTGTTTTCAATACCGCCGAATCAACATCAAACAGCACATCCGCTTTAAAGGTTACCTCCAGCACGTCCTGATCCCGCTGTATGCTGGCAGCCTCTGCCTGGGCCAGTGCCTCGCGCATTTCACGTTCCTGGTTGTCCATATACCGACCGATTGCCGCACCGGTCAGACCTCCGACAACAAGCCCTGATCCGGCGCCGATTGCCGCACCTTTTTTGCCGCCCACGGCATACCCTACACCGGCACCGACTGCGGTACCTACTGCAGCACCCCAGGCAGCACCTTTAGTGGTCTTACTCGAACTGGCGCATCCGGATGCTATAAAAGCAAGCAGCAATAACAAAACAACCGTTTTCTTCATGGCATACTCCTTCCTGAAAGTTCATCATTCGGTAAAATAGTACCACTATCATCATTCTGCAACAAGAGATAATCTCCGTCCCGGCCTCTTCTTAACAGGTCCTGTGAAAAGCCTGTGGAAAAACCTGTGCAAATGTAACATTCCCACCGTAAAACAGGGTATTGCTCCACATTGCACCATATTTGAGCAATTTGAAAACAGATGTTATTTCAAATCATTACACCAAACCGGTCCGATTTATTGCATTATGTGCCCACTATACATATAAAACACAAGCAAACTCAACAAGTAACGGTCTAAAAACATGCTGAAAACATATATAACACACTATTAATAATAAATTAAGCAAATAGCTGCATTATAATCATTATAGTTGCAAAAAATACTATTCTATGGCCACCTATTGAAAATACTGTATATTTTTTATAAACATCATTGTATAAAGTATGCTATAGTTATCAACAGAAACGACACCACCACTATGTAATTTTAGATCCCATGCAACAGTCAGAAGTTACAATACGGCAGGCAAACACTTCATATCGCTGGTGTGAAAAAAAAGAGAAGTATGTCCCTATCGATGTGTGTAAAAAAAGGAGCGAAATGAAACCGCTGTGCTACCGCTGCTATGTAAAATGGAACAAAAACCGTTTGCAGCTTGCCCTCGACTTTAACCCGCAGAAGAAAACCCGCCCAAAAAAATCTTCAATTGACAAGGGCCGCTTAGGCTAACCCCGACCAGGCTACACCATCAATATTCTTGTTGATATCTGTTTTCAAAAAAACCCGATTATTTTTTGTGAGAATAGACGGTTGTTTCTCGAAGTGTAATTTGATATGATGAGACGACTTTCAAAAAAGGGGCATACCGCAGACCGGCGGTCATTCTGTTTTTTCCAACCTTTACATAGTGGGGCATGAAAATGGTGAAGAAAAAACCGGTTGTAGAAAAAAGAAGATACCAGCGTTTTCCCGTTGAATTACAAGCTCGTTTTAACGACGGACGTACCCGAAAAAACAATTCCTGTAAAATAGTTGAAATCAGCCTTGATGGGCTGGTTCTTTCTCTGGACACGAACGGTACGAAAAAAATCGGTCCGGCGGTGTTCCTGGAGATAGAGTGTCCGTCGCATCCGGACCCCCTGAATGCTTTTGTGCAGCTGCACTGGTTGCGTGAGATTGAGGATAACGGGATATCGGCAGGGTCGCAGTTTAAAATAATAAAAAACGAAGACAGAAACAGTTTGATGAATTATGCGTACGCATCCCTTTTACAGAAGGAAATTGGAACGACCATGTGATGTGACCCGCACCGATACAACAAAAAAGCACCCGGCTTCAAGCCTCGGTGCTTTTTTTCTTCATCTGTTTCCCCATCAGGTGTTTGCTGCGCGGCAGGCATTTTGTTCCTGAAATTCTCTCGTAACATCCAAGCACCATAAGACTGTTGGAAAGTGTTCAGATACAAGGCGCACACATCCGAAGAAGTGAGGCGTATTGTTTATACGCCGCACCGGCTGAGGATGTAGTGCACTCCCGATAAAATCGGGACAGATGGATGTTTACGGCAGACGTGTATCCCTAAACAAAGTGATCAAACCGACACATCTGATAACACTTAGCCATAATCTCAAATGCCGGATGATTGAACGCCTCCTGCGCCGACAAAAAGCGCTCCTGTGTGGCAGCAAAAAATGAGCTGCCGGTTACTACAATCAAAGCAATCATTATAACCTGTACTTTTTGTTTAAGAGTATTCATAACGTATTCCCCCCTTCTATACAGTAAGTACTTTCAACAAAGTCCTATAAAAAAAGCCTGTCCTTCCGGCAGGGCAAGAACAGGCCTCATTGACGCTACTGTGTCAATCTCAGGCAGTCCCGCTGTCCTTGCAGTTCGGAATAGGATCGGTGACTTTGCGCCCTATCTTTGCAGATAGTTTACCTTTGGCAGAGATATCTTTCCTACTATGTATTTGTTCTGTACTATCGGAATACCATTAAACTTCTTTAAGTATTTTTCGTTAAAATTACTGCTTTTTTCGTATTTTTATCTAATAGGTCAAAATGCGGGATCGACTGCACAATATAAAATGATAATGATAGTACAGTCAATTATGTGCTGGGCACCAGTTTCAACAGGGCAATTTCGCTGTTTGAGCCGGTGCGCATGGGAGGCCCCCAGGTGCCGGTTCCGGGACTAATGTACAGATAAAAATCGGCTATCCGGTGCAGGCCTTTCAGCCGTGGATAGAACAGTTTTGTGAGCAGGTCAAAGGGAAACATCTGGCCGCTGTGGGTGTGACCGGAAAGCTGCAGGTCGACTCCCGCAGCAATGGCATCATCAAGCCCCACCGGGGAGTGGTACATCAGCACACACGGCTGACGGTCATTGATGGGAAGAGTGTGCACCACCGGATTCTCTTTCTGAT
>JANQGV010000189.1 GCA_028282925.1 Thermodesulfobacteriota bacterium | reverse complement strand
CCGGACGGAGGCTTCATTGAAATTGATCTGCACCGCAAGGCCGCGGAGATGATTGTTACCGTTCGTAACGGGGGATTCAAATTGCAGCCCGATGATACTGACAAAATGCTTGAACCTTATTTTACAACCAAAACAGACGGTTTCGGTCTGGGCTTGAGTATTGTCCGGCGTATACTGGACGCCCATAACGGTCGCGTCAAGGTATTACCGGGCAAGGAACCTGAAACCGTTGAGATACGCCTGTATGTGCCCCAGGGCTGACAGTACATTCAGAAGAGAGAGATGATGAAAATTCTTGTTGTCGATGACGAAGCAGTACAGAGAGATCTTCTCAGCGGGTTCCTTAGGAACCAGGGATATGACGTGTTGACCGCCGCAAACGGCGAGCAGGCCCTGGACGTATTCCGACAGGAGCCGGTTCCACTGGTAATTCTCGACCACCGTATGCCGGGGCAGACCGGGGATGAAGTCCTGGTGCAGATGAAAGCCTTAAATCCAATGGTGAGGGCGATTATGATTACGGCCTACGGCAGCGTTAATACGGCGGTTACGGTTATGAAACTGGGAGCGGTGGAGTTCTTTGAAAAGCCGGTCGACCTGCCTGTATTGCTGCAGAAAATACAACAACTGGAACAGCAGCTGGAAGTTGAGGAAGACGTGGCCGTGGTTGAAGAGTCGATTGATGAAAGTCCGTTGCCCTTGAAAATTGTTGCGGAAAGTGCAGGCATGAAAGAGGTGCTTTCTGTTGTACGGCGGGTTGCGGAAAGCCCTTTTGCGGTTCTTATCCACGGGGAAACCGGTACCGGTAAGGAACTGGTGGCCCGGCTCATCCACCTGTTGAGCCCCCGGGCGGATAATCCCTTTATAGAAGTAAACTGTGCCGCAATTCCTGAAAACCTATTTGAAAGTGAGTTGTTCGGCCATGAAAAAGGGTCGTTTACCGGGGCCGCCAATATGAGGCGCGGCCGCTTTGAACTGGCAAACAACGGAACGCTGTTCCTGGATGAAATCGGAGATATGCCGCTGTTTCTGCAGCCGAAGCTCCTGCGGGCTTTGCAGGAAAAAAAGATCAACCGGGTCGGCAGCGAGGCGACTATCGGTGTTGATGTGCGCCTGGTATCGGCAACCAACAGGGACCTGAAGGCCCTGTCCGGCGAGGGTCAGTTCCGGGAAGACCTTCTTTTCCGGGTGAAAGTCCTGGAGATCGAAATGCCGCCCCTGCGCCAGCGCAAAGAGGATATCCCTCACCTGGTGGACTTTTTCCTGGAGCGCTATACCTGCGGCCGAAACATACGGCTTGCACCGGAGACCATCGATACCCTGGTGAAGTATCCGTTTCCGGGTAACGTGCGCGAGCTTGAAAATGTGGTGCAGCGCAGCGTGACCCTTTCCCGCGGGCCGGTTATCTACCCTAAGGACCTTCCCGAAGAAGTCCGTCATCACCAGGCAACCGCCCAAGGTACCCTTTCAGAACGGCTGGAAGCCGTTGAACGGGAAATGATGCTTTCGGCCCTGGAGAAAAGCGGCTGGGTTCAAACAAAGGCCGCAGAACTTCTTGATATCAGCGAACGCGTACTGCGCTACAAAATGAAAAAGTACGGCCTGAAAAACAACGCCGGTAAATAGCCGTTTTCGACAAATTTGTCGAGCCCAAACGCCCATTGTCGACGCCCTCTTTGACCCCATCTTCCTAACCTTCTGTTTTTCCATAGCAAGTATTTTGGCACTGTTTTTGTATTATCTACTAAAGCAGATACAACAAGAAATACACACATGGAGCACGTGATGAAGAGAAAACAGTTAATAATAGTGGTAGCCGGGATCATCGTTCTCGGGTTTGTAAGCCTGGGGTTTTGCCGGGGCGGAAATTTCGGTGGAAATTGTCCGCATGGTAACCCGGCCTCTATTTTTGACGGTGAGCCTTTTTCCTATGAAGGGGTAGTTGAGCGTATCGGCTTTCACGGCAGCGGTGTGACACTTGTAACCGATGACGGTACGGTGGCGGTTTACGGTATCGGCCCGTACTGGTTTTGGGAAGAGTGCCTGGGAAGCGACTATCCCCGGGCCGGTGATACGCTTGAGGTAACAGGTTACACGGTTTCTTTTAACGGTATTGAGCGCAATGTCATCGTGACGGCAAACGGAGAAACAGTACGCAATACGGAAACAGGTGTTCCCCTGTGGCGCGGGGGACGACGTCTGGGATGTCAATAGCTTTTAGTCTGGAGAAGGATAAGATCACTATGAAAAAGAATCTCATTATTACAGCACTCGTTCTCATAACCCTTGCCTGGTCATTTGACGCTCTGGCCCAGGGCGGCAAGGGCTGCCGTAACCGTGGTATGGGCTGGTGCTGGAACGCTCCGGCAGGTGTAAACCTTACGCAGGAGCAAATAAAAAACCTTGATGCTCTCCGAAGCTCTTACGGGAAGGAAACAGCGGCCTTGTTCAAGCAGCTTGACAAAAAAGAGCTTGAAATGAGCATGGTACTGCTGGAATCTGCGCCGGATGCAGATAAAGCGACAAATCTGCAGAAAGAAATTTCAGCATTACAGGCAAAGCTTGCCGATCATCAGCTTGCCTATCAACTCAAAGCACGCGCTGTTTTCAGCGCCGAACAGCTTGCACATCTGCCCCAGGGATGTACCATGGGTTTTGGAAATATGTATAACCGGACGAGTTCCGGCTATGGTTGCGGCAAAGGCCGAGGCGGCCGCGGCTACGGTATGGGATGCTGGTAGCA
>JANQGV010000125.1 GCA_028282925.1 Thermodesulfobacteriota bacterium | reverse complement strand
AACTTTTGCCTCCCTGGTCCCGGGGCACATATGCCGTACAACAACCGGTACAATACACAAAATCGCGAAAAGACGGACAGGAACCGATGAATAAAACCGGTACGGGGAATACGCTTCACATTGGCGGGAACATCCTACCCTGCCGGCAACACCTCACTCAGTGTGGGTTTAATACGATATTATCAATCAACCGTGCTTTACCGAATTTGACTGCAAGCGCCATAACAGACTCACCCTCAATAACCGTGCAGTCTTCCAGGGTATCAACGGAACATACTTTTATATAATCGATTTGGCCGAGGTCTTCAGCCGTAATCCTGTCGGTGGCGTGCTGAATCAAAACCCCGGCATCTCGCTCACCATCTTCAACCATTTTCCGGGCCTCAAAAAGAGACTGCGACAGGCTGCGGGCGGCCGTGCGCTCTTCAGGGGTCAAATAGGTATTACGGGAACTCATGGCAATGCCGTCTTCCTCGCGCACAATGGGCCCCGGAATAATGTCGACATCAAGATTCATATCCTTGGTCATACGTTTGATCACCATGAGCTGCTGAAAATCCTTCTCGCCGAACACGGCGCAATGCGGCTTGACACCGGCAAACAGTTTGGCCACAACCGTCGTCACACCGTCGAAATGGGTCGGGCGCGACATGCCGCACAGGTTCTTACTTATCCGTGCCACGCTGACGGTTGTCTGGTATCCCTCCGGGTACATCTCTTCAACCTCGGGCGCAAAAACACAATCCGCTCCCACGGATTCAATCAGCTCGATATCGCGGTCCCAGTCACGGGGGTAATCTTCAAAATCCTCACCCGGCCCGAACTGAATCGGGTTGACGAATATGCTCACAATGACCGTATCGGCGTGTCGGCTTCCCAGCCTCATCAGGCTCAAATGACCTTCATGCAGAAATCCCATGGTGGGAACCAGGGCAATCCGCTTGCCGGCGGCCCTGAGAGAATCGGAATAGCTGTGCATCTCTGAAACAGTCCGTATTACTTTCATGCAGAACCTTTCACTTAAAGCTGAATTCTTCCGAGGGGAATTTTTTCGTCTGCACCTCATCAATAAACGTCGACACGGCATCTTTGACGGTTTCTTCGAGCTGAGCATACTGTTTGACGAATTTCGGACGGAACTTGCCCGAAAGACCCAGAACGTCATTAATAACCAGCACCTGTCCGTCACAGTCCAGACCGGCTCCGATGCCGATGGTAGGAATGCGAAGCTTCTCAGTAATCTCCCCGGCAAGCTTTGAGGGCACGGCTTCCAGCACGACCGAGAACGCTCCGGCCCGCTCAACGGCCAGTGCATCTGCAATAAGTTTCTCCCGCTGGCGTTCTTCCTTCCCCTGAACCTTGTAGCCGCCCATGCGATGGATCGACTGGGGCGTCAGCCCGATGTGTCCCATAACCGGCACATCCATGTCGCAAATTGCCTTTATGCAGTCCTCAACATTCTCGCCGCCCTCCAGTTTCACCGCTTCCGCACCGCCTTCCTTCACCAGCAGACCGGCATTGCGTTTAGCGTCTTCAACCGACACCTGGTACGACAAAAACGGCATGTCGGCCACCACAAGGCTGTGCTTCCGGCCCCTGACAACCGCCTTTGTATGGTGCATCATCTCATCCATGGTCACGGGCAGGGTGGTATCGAGCCCCAGCATGACATTGCCGACGGAATCACCCACCAGCAGCATGTCGACTTTACACTCATCCAGCATACGGGCAGTATTACAGTCATATGCGGTCAGCATACTGATTTTTTTGCCTTCATCCTTCTTTTTCTGAATGTCGAGAATAGTAATCTTTTTCATAACATGTATACCTCCGCAGTTAAACGGGCATTTAAAAAGAGCCCAGCCGAACTGCTTTCCGGCGGGCTCAACGGTGTTCTTATATTTTAGCAATACTTTGCCTGTATTTCAAACAGTAAAAGCGCTTTTTTTCAGGCTCGGTCCCGGCTGTCCGCACGGCTACCACTCTCTCAATGACACAATAGGTACCGACTGTTCAACTGCTGAATCAATGAATGGTATCTTTCGGTTCCATGCGGTCGAAAATTTCGTCCAACTCGTCGGCCATTTTATCCGCGAGGAACCTGCTGACAAAAATCGGGCATTTCTGACGCACGGCAAGCGCTATGGCGTCACTCGGCCGCGAATCGATAACATGTTCGTTACCATCGGTAACGATATACATTTCCGCAAAAAAGGTGTTGTCGCGCAGATCGGTAATAACAACCCGCTTAATCGTTACTGAAAGGTCGGTGAAAATGTTGGTTATAAGGTCGTGGGTCATGGGGCGGGGGGTCCAGGCATCTTCCAGCCCGAGGGCGATTGCGCTGCCCTCGAAGTGACCGACCCAGATTGAAAGTATCCGGTCCGTCTGCTTGTCCTGCAGCACTACCCGGTACTGGCCCGATGCGAAATCCGGCGCAGATTCTTTAACCGTAACCTCAATGAGGTCGTCCCCGGAAATTTCAGGCAATTGCGTCTCCTTTTAATGGATCTGCATACTCTGCCCCTTAACACCATTCACAAACACATCCACAACATCCGGATCAAACTGTGTTCCGGCGGCATTCTTTATTTCCGTCAAAGAATCATTAATCGAATGTGCTTTCCTGAATGATAAATCGGAGCGCAGAAAATCATAGGCATCGGCAACCGCTATGATGCGTGAGTTCAGCTCAATGTCCGACCCGGCCAGTTCGTCCGGGTACCCTTTGCCGTCGTAGCGTTCGTGATGATGACGAATGGTGGAGGCGACCGAATTGAGCTGGTCCACACCGGCCACAATTTTTTCGCCGATTTCGGAATGTTTTTTCACCAGGAAAAACTCCTGGTCGGTAAGACGCCCCGGCTTGCCCAGGATGACTTCGGAAATCCCGATTTTACCCACGTCGTGCAACAGCGCTGCCAGCCGCAACTCCTGGAGTTCTTTCTCGGAGAACTGCATCTTCTTGCCCATCTGGCAGGCAATCTCTGCGACCCGGTTCGAATGACCCGCCGATACGATGTCGCGGGTATCCAGGGCCCGGATAAAGGTTTCAACCGTATTGACGAATGATTGCATAAGATTATTGTAGGCTTGCCACAATTCATCCATCGATAAATTCCGGGCATCCTTTTCTTCTTCTATAACAAAACCGAGGCTTTGCAAATCGACCCTGCGGATTCGATGATGCCCACCCGGCGTTTTGATTGCTTTCAGTTTTCCGGAATAAATATAATTTTTAATCGTTTGGGTTGTAACTTTCAGGAGCGCTGCAGCTTCGCGGGTATTCAGGATCTCTTTTGAAGCTATATTTGCGGTTTTTTTTGACATACTACCCCCTATTGTTCTAGTATATTTGGATTTCGCATTCCGTAAATAATAATCATTTTTCTTTTACAGGGTCTTTTTAGTTAATATGGATATTTTTGTCAACATTTTTATTTAAAATATTTAACCATATTTTTTTTGATTAAATTTCTTACAATTTTTAATGTATTGTGAACAACTAGTTATTACTACACATTTTACTACTTTAAAATATATCACATACCTCATTGCTTTGTTGAGTTTAATTAAGAGTATACAACATAATCATAGGAAACCAAATAAAAAAAATATAATGGTAAAAATTGTACAAAAAAACACATCATTATATACATTCAACAAAACCGGATATATTATTTTTTAACACCCTAAAGAAATAAATCAAGTATTAAGTATAGTACAAGCTGATACAAAAGGGGTCTGCCGAATGAATCTGTATCTTTTTATAATACTAACAATCCTGCTTACCGGTTATTTTCTTAACATAGTTGTAGAAAACCTTAACCTGCGGAACATTTCAACAAACCTGCCCGCGGAATTTGAAGGGTACTACGACGGCGAAAAATATACACAATCGCAAAACTATTTAAAAGAAACCACCCGCTTTGATCTCATAACGGATACCGTTTTCAGCACCCTGACAATAGCTTTCATTCTGGTGGGCGGCTTTAACTGGTTTGACCGGTTTGCCCGCAGCTTCGGCTTCGGCGAAATCGCCGGCGGCCTGATCTTCACCGGGGTGCTGCTTCTTGTTTCAAACATCCTGCATATCCCCTTTTCGGCATATGCCACTTTTGTCATTGAAGAAAAATTCGGTTTCAACAAAACAACGGTCAAAACCTTCATCCTGGACATCCTGAAAAGCTGGTTTCTGACCGCTCTGATCGGCGGTATCCTCTTTGCGGTCATCCTCTGGCTTTTCGGCAAAATGGGCGACTGGGCCTGGCTGTACTGCTGGGGCGCGGTAACGCTGTTCCAGATATTTCTGATGTTTATTGCGCCCGTGGTCATCATGCCGCTTTTCAACAAGTTTACCCCCATAGAAAACGGCGAACTCAAGCAGGCCATCGAAGACTATGCCGGCCGTCAGCAGTTTAAAATCAAAGGCATTTTCACCATGGACGGCTCCCGGCGCTCCACCAAATCAAACGCTTTTTTTACGGGTTTCGGGAAATTCCGTCGCATCGTACTCTTTGATACCCTGATTGAAAAGCACACCACCGATGAGTTGATCTCGGTGCTTGCACATGAAATCGGACATTATAAAAAACGCCATATACTCAAACACCTGCTCATCTCCATAGCAACCAGCGGATTCATGTTCTACATCCTGTCGCTGTTTCTCAACAACCGCGACCTGTTCGACGCTTTCCGGATGGAACACCTGTCGATTTACGCGAGCCTGGTATTTTTCGGTTTTCTCTATGCACCCATCGATATGATCCTTGGTGTTTTCGGTAATATCTTTTCCCGCAAAAACGAATATGAGGCCGACTCCTTTGCCGTGTCGACCTGCGGCAAAACCGCTCCCCTGATCAATGCGCTGAAAAAACTGAGTGTCGACAATCTTTCCAACCTGACACCCCACCCGCTTAAGGTGTTTTTGTCGTACAGCCATCCGCCCATACTTGAACGCATCAAAAAAATCAGGCGGCATTCCGCCTGAGCCGGCTATGCCGGTCGGCAGACGTGAAATACCTTGAAAAAAGATAAAAACCGGTGATATACTTTTTTTCACATGAAACGGCGTTTTGAATTTTCCAGCAAGGAGACACCATGAAGCGAAGTGCCTGCATAGACCGAAAAACCTCAGAAACCCAGATTACCCTTGACATATGCATTGACGGCTCAGGAAGCTATACCGTAGATACGCCGGTGGCCTTTTTCAGCCATATGCTGGAGCTGTTTGCAAAACACGGGCTTTTTGATCTTGAGGTGCATGCCGCCGGCGATGTGGCGGTGGATTTCCATCATACCGTGGAAGACTTGGGCATCTGCCTGGGGCAGGCCGTTCAGCAGGCTCTCGGCGACAAAAAAAATATTTTTCGGTACGGCGAGGCAACGGTGCCCATGGATGAGGCCTCGGCGCAGGTGACCCTCGATATCAGCGGACGGCCGTTTCTTGTTTTTTCAGCACCTGCGCTCCAGGGCAAGGTGGGTGATTTCGACAGTGAGTTGGTTGAAGAGTTTTTCCAGGCGTTTGTCAGTAACAGTGCAATGACCCTTCACATCAATGCCTCTTCCGGCAAAAACAACCATCATATTATAGAAGCCGTATTCAAAGCATTTGCCCGGGCACTGGATAAGGCAACCCAGACAGACCCGCGGGCTCCCGGTATTCCGTCAACCAAAGGATCGTTATAACCGGCAGGCACGAACAAATCTGATGACCGTTAAACTGCCGGCAGACCGGTAACGGACGGGTGCGGAACCCGAAACACAGCAGATCTCAACAGAAAAGGATGAAACAGCATGCTTATTATTCCGGCAATTGACTTAAAGGATGGACAATGCGTTCGCCTGTCACAGGGCGAGATGGACCAGTCGACTGTTTACTCGCAAAACCCCGTCGAGGTGGCCGGGCGCTGGGAGGAAATGGGGGCCGGACGTCTGCATATCGTGGACCTTGACGGCGCCGTTTCCGGAGCGCCGAAAAACAAGGAAATCATACGGCAAATCCGCAGGGCGGTCTCCATGGAGATTGAACTGGGGGGCGGCATCCGCGACAGCGCCACCGTCGAAGAGTATGTATCGATGGGCATCGATTATATCATCCTGGGAACCGCAGCCATAAAAAACCCGGACTTCCGGGAAGAGTGCTGCAAAAAGTTTCCCGGGAAAATCATTATCGGCATTGATGCCCGCGACGGCATGGTGGCCGTGCAGGGCTGGACCGAAAGCACCCGCACCCCTGCCGTTGATTTTGCCCGGCAACTCGATGCCGGGGCCGTGGCGGCCATTGTCTTCACCGACATCAGCAGGGACGGCATGCTGACCGGCTGCAACATTCCAAGCACCGCAGAGTTGGCACAGGCCATCAGCATACCGGTTATAGCATCCGGCGGCGTTGCCGGTCTTGCCGATATTGAAAAACTGCTCGCCGTAGAAAGCTCCGGCATTACCGGGGTTATTACCGGCCGGGCATTATATACCGGCGATCTTGATTTGCGTGAATGCCTGGCCCTGGCCGAAAGAAAATAAGGTTCTTTAAACAGTTGTTTCCGATCAGGCCGGGGCATACGGCCCCGGCACACAGATTCATTCCTCTGTAATAAAAACGCTCAGTTCTTTTCAAAACCGGCCGAAAATAATGATAATACACATGGAAGCCGAACCTTAAGAGAACACCAGCCATGAACGACAAAACCTCACCCGCATCCGAGAGCACCGCTGAATCCGCAGACACCATCATTGCCGGTCTGGAACAAATCTTCTCCGATGTAAAGGATGACGCCGTTATGACATTGCTGCTGGCTGCCGCTAAAGAATACCACCTGCAAAAAGCTGAAAGCCATGGCCCGGACGAATCTTAAAAAACAACTTTCAAAAATAAGCGACCTGGCTACACTTCCGGTTGTTGCCAACAACGTTATCCAGATAACCAACAACCCGAAATCGTCTGCACTTGAGGTGGCTAAAGCCATCTCCCAGGACGCCGCCCTCACCTCCAGGATACTGAAAATGGCCAACTCCGCCATGTACGGTTTTCCCCAGAAGATCACAACCATCAATCATGCCATCGTCATCCTGGGCTTTGCAAACATACGCAACCTTGTTCTGGCGGCATCAATCTATGATATGTTCGCCCCGAACGGTCAGCCGCAACTTTTCGACCGTGTCGGTTTTTGGGAACATTCCCTGGCCTGCGGTATCACCTCAAAGCTGCTCGCCAAACGGCTCGGCATAAAAAACATTGAAGAGGCGTTCATATGGGGCCTGCTGCATGACCTTGGCAAAATTGTTCTGGACACTTATTTTCATACCGACTTCGCCGGGGTTATTAAGCTCGTGGAGGAAAAAAACATCCTGATAAGAGATGCAGAAATGGAGGTTTTGGGCTATGATCACGCTGAAGTGGGCGGCATCGTTGCCGGCAACTGGAACCTCCCGCAAACACTTATCAAAGTCATCCGCTTTCACCATGCCCCGCCCCAGGCCAATGAATCCATGCGGCTGGCGGCGATTGTACATATGGCCGATATCTTTTGCCGGGCCATCGACCTTGGGAACGGCGGCGACCGTAAAATCCCCTGTATGCACCCGGAAGCCTGGGAACTGCTGGACCTGGACAAAGAGAGCATCAAGGCCCTTTTTACCGAAATGGAGCAGGAAGTAATCAAATCCCAGGCGTTTCTGCCGATATAATAGAGTATACCCTGGAGGAAAAGAACGGCAGGCTGTGATACTCCCAGCATGCAACCATCTGTTTTAACGTATGAAAATTACCCCGATTGAAAAAGACGCCGGATTTTTACGGCAAACGATTTCAGACCTGCATGAGCAGATCGATCTGCTGAGCATGTTGCAGGATATCAGCAAACAGTTGATTTCGCGGTTTGATTTCAACAATATCATTAGCCTGTTTCTCGGCATGGTAAAGGAGATTATCCATTATAATGCAGCGGCCCTGTATTTGCATGACGAACAGAAAAAGTGCTGGCGTCTGGTAGACCGCTCAGGTGCAGACGATCCCGAACTCGATGCCATAGATATACAAAGCAGTATCGTCCAGTGGATTCTACATGAGGGGCGCTGGTCTCCGTTAAACCCTGAACATCGGACGAAAAACTCAATCAGCATCCTGCCCCTGACGGGCGCCCAGAAAACAATGGGGTTTCTTTTGATGAGCTCACATGCGGACAGAGATGTTTTCACGCAGTCAAATATGAAACTCCTGTCTTTTGTGGCAAGCCAGGCAAGCATCGCCCTTGAAAACCAGACCCTTTACGCCCAGTTGCACCAGTCCCGGGAGTATATCGAAAATATCCTTGAAAGTATCAACAACGGCATTGTAACGATTGACATGGAAAACAGGGTAACTCAAATCAACAAAAACGCCACAGCCATGCTGGGACTGCCCTCTGCGGATATTATGGGCACCCCCTATCACGACACTTTTGACGCGCCTGCGGTTGCCGTTATCGATGCCGTTCGCAAACGCACACTGCTGGACGGATTCACCCCCGAGACCGTACATGACTTCTACCCGACAACCGATTTGAAAATTCCGGTCGCCATCAGTTCTTCCCTGCTGCGGGAGCCGGACGGCACAAGCATCGGCATAACCTTCGTGCTCCGGGACATGTCCGCCTCCAAAGAAATCGAGAGATTGAGGCAGCTCGATGAACTGAAGAGCGAATTTGTGTCCAATGTTTCCCATGAGCTGCGCACCCCCATGAGCATCATCAAATCCTATGTTGAAGCGATCCTGAACCAGGTCTCTCCCAGCGACTATCATACCCAGCGTGAATTCCTGCACATCGTCAACAATGAAGCCGACCGCCTCTCAAACATGGTAAGTGATCTGCTGGATATTTCCCGGATTGAGGCCGGTAAGTTTTATCTCGACCTGGAGGAGGTTGATATTGCCGCCGTTATTGAATCCGTTGTCGAACACCTGCAGGGCAAAAGCACGGTACACACCTTTACGACCGATCTATCGGGCAGTCTGCCGAACATTACGGCCGATCGTGATAAAATATACCGGGTGTTCCTCAATGTACTCGACAATGCGGTCAAATTCTCCCCGGAAGGGGGTGTTGTCTCCATTTCGGCCTCGACACGGGATGATACCGTTACCTGCGTGATAGCCGACAACGGCATCGGCATTGCAGAACCCGACATCGAGCATATTTTCGACAAATTTTATCGGGCCGACACCAGTGATGCCGGCAACATTTCCGGGACCGGGCTGGGCCTGTCCATAGTAAAACATATTCTCGAAGAGCATAAGGGCTCTATAGACATTGCAAGCAGCCCCGGCAGTGGTACGTCGGTGACAATCATTCTTCCCGTATTCGCGGACTATGATTCCGGGTCGCGCACGGATACATAACCATTTTGTGGAGTATACATGTCGCTGAAAGGTAATTTAGAAAACTTTTTCTTCGCCAGCATTTTACAACTGTTGTATCTCGAAAAAAAGACCGGCGTACTGCGCGTGAAGCACGGCAACAAAGAAGCAAAAGTGTTTTTTGATGAAGGCACTATCATCTCCGCTTCCGAATCACGGGAAACGATCCGCCTGGGAAATCTCTTGAAAACCGAAGGGCTCCTGAGCGACAACCAGTTGCGAAACTTTCTTGCTGTGGCTAAAGAGCAGGGAAAAACCATCGGAACCGTACTGATCGAGAAAAAAATCATCACCTCTGAACGTCTCCGGGAAATCAACGGTAAACTGGTTGAGGATACTCTCTATGACCTGTTCCTCTGGGAGCATGGAGATTTTGAGTACCTCGACGGCCTGCCCAAGCTCGAAGGCCGAGCCATAACCGAAAATCGCACAATGGACCTGATTCTTGAAGCCTCCCGCCGGGTCGATGAGATGTCGATTCTTGCAAAGCAGATACCCAGCGAACGGACAATCATGAAAATGTCCCGACACATTTCCGACAACAAGGAAATCACCCTCAACACCCATGAGTGGCGCATCCTTTCCCTGATCA
>JANQGV010000002.1 GCA_028282925.1 Thermodesulfobacteriota bacterium | reverse complement strand
AGACGAATGCAGCAGTCCACCTGGTCTTCGATTCCTTCAACTGCCGCCTTGAATTCATCAACAGCTTCTTCAAACTGGTTGCATCGGAGCCGGACCAGGACAGCCCCCAGTTTCATTACAACCTGGGCCTTGCCTATCAGCGATGCAACCAGTTTGAAGAAGCTGTTGATGAATTCAAGGCGGCAGTTGAAGGAATCGAAGACCAGGTGGACTGCTGCATTCGTCTGGCGGACTGCAGCATGGCATTGAATCGCTTTGAGGAGGCCCAGGCTGTTATCGGCAGGGCCTTGAAATTCGAAGATTTAAGCGAAGAGCAAAAAATGGGGCTTGTCTATCAATCCGGGCTTATTTATAAAGCCATGGGTGATACCAAAAGCGCGGTTAAAGTTTTTAAAAAGATTTACGCTACCAATAAAAACTACAAGTCCGTCGGTATGCACATAAAAGAACTTACATCACAATAAACACGAGGTGGATCATGGCTGTTTTTAATGCTGCAAAGCGAGAAATAGATATCAAGATTGTTTATTACGGCCCGGCACTGTGTGGTAAAACGACAAATGTTCAGTGTGTGCATAAGATGCTTGCTCCGCACCAGCGCGGCGAGATGATGTCGCTGGCCACCAAAGACGACCGCACCCTGTTTTTTGATTTCCTGCCCATTGAACTCGGCGATGTGAAAGGATTCAAGACACGGTTCCATATTTATACGGTTCCCGGTCAGGTGTATTACTCGTTGACGCGCCGTGCCGTTCTTACCGGGGTCGACGGCGTGGTGTTTGTTGCCGATTCTCAGCCGAGTAAAATGGAAGAAAACATTGAGAGCCTTAATGATCTGAATGAAAATCTCAAATACTATAAAAAAGACCTTTCGTCCGTCCCGTTCATCATGCAGTATAACAAGCGCGACCTGGATGATGTTATGCCGGTGGAAGAACTGGAGGCAAAGCTCAATACCATGAAGGTTCCCTCATTTGAATCGAGTGCCGTGCAGGGGACCGGTGTTGTAGAGACGCTTACAACCTGTTGCAAACTGGTGCTGAAGCAAATGGATAAGGGCCCCGGCGGAAAGAAACGGAAATCCCGCACTGCCCCGGCCCCGGCTCCTGAGCAGAAGGCGCCGGAACCGCCGCCCCAAAATGCCGTTCCTGAAGCCGATGATGTCGATGAACCCATTATTAAAATCATCAGTGATGAGCCGGATATTGCCGCTGCAGCAGAGGCGGAACCGGAGCCGGTAATTGAGATACCGGAACCGCCGCCTTCGGAGCAGGCCCTGCAGGTGGAGCCGGAACTGGAGCTTGATGCTGCTCCTGAAATGGAAATCGGTGTCGGAGGGGGCGATGATCCGTCCATGGATGCCCTGACTCTTGAAGAACCGGCGGCTGTGCCGGCCGCCGAACCTGATTTCAGTCTTGAAACACCGGCCGAGCCCCTTGGAATCGATGCGCCGGTTGAGCCCGCCGGAATGGAAGACGCGGGTATGCCGTCGCTTGATCTCGACAATGAATCTGCACCGGCCGCGGAGGCGTCCGATTTGACATCCGATATACCGACCTTTGACATGTCGGGTGATGCCATGGAAGGATTTGACATCGTAGGCTGCGGACAGCCGCGCAAAGGGCCGGACAAATCGCTTCAGATACCAATTAAGTTTAAAACAGGGCAACGTGAAGGAACGGTTGTTTTGACAATCCGTTTCGATGATTTCAGCATTAAATAAACACTCGTTGCGGAAAAGCGTGATGCTCAGACTGCATGTTGCCTGTTTCATTGTTTTTAGGTACAAGGGGTCGATGTCACCTCCGGGAGCGTGACGTACTGCAGGTGAGGCTGCAACCAATACACGGAATTATGAAAAAAAACAGTAGCTGTTTTAATGTGCTTATTCTGATAGCTCTGGCGGTTGTGTTGACCTGTGCCGGTACGGTACATGCCTCAATCGTTGTGGACGGTATCGCCCTCCAGTCGTTCCCCGCCGACAAAGACCTGGAACCGTTTCTGGACAGAGTTCAGTCGATTGTTTTGGATAATGGGGCAATCAACTTCACCCCGTATTCACTTATGCTCATACAGCAGTCCAGGGAGGCGATTAAAGCCCGCAACTATGACCGGGCGGTGGTGCTGGCGGAATATGCCCGAAAAATTTCACCCGATCTTCCACCGGCATATCTGGCAGAAGCCGGCGCGCACTTCAGCAGAAACAAGGCGAACGCACACCTGCTTTTTAAAGGGTATTTTCTGGCATTTGTTAAGAAGCTGCAGAACGTTGATTCCCTGAGTTTCTTTATTATATCGAACGCCTCGGTCATCATCGGGGCTGTTTTGCTGACGATGCTGGTCTTTGCCCTGGTAGTGATGTTGCAATATTACCGGCATTTGTATCATGATGTGCGCCATGTCATTCCGACAGCGGTTCCCCACAAGGCTGTTTGGGGGTGTGTGATGCTTCTGTTCCTGGTACCGGTTTTTTGCAGCCTTTCTATTTTCTGGGTTTGTTTGTACTGGCTTGTTTTGCTGTTCGGCTACATGGACATTCGAAAAAAATGCATTACGCTGGTCCTGGCAGGTATTATCGCCCTGGTCATACCGGCCCTCATTGTGCTCGGCAGTTTTTGCCTCTACCTGCCGCAATCGGACCTCACGAAATTGTTGTGGAAAGCAAATTATGATTTTTGCGACACCAATCATATTGAGCAGGTAGAAACCGCCGCGCTGCAAAACCCCGATGATGTTGAAGTGCTTTTCAGTATCGGATTGCTGCAAAAAAAAGAGCAAAATTTTGCTACCGCCCAGAAGTATTATGAAAGACTGCTGCCACGAGACCCTCGTTCCTATAAAACAGTAACCAATCTCGGCAATGTGTATCTGGCGCTGGAGCGCTGGGATGATGCCGTTCAAAAATACAAGGATGCTATTGCGCTTGCTCCTGAACGTGCCGCAGCTGCACATTTTAACTTTGCCCGTGCATACCAGCAGCGGTTTATGTTCAGGGAGGCTGAGCCGGAACTGGTTCAGGCGAAAAAACTGGATCACGCCCGGATAGACCGCTATCTTGCCATCTATTCAAAAAACTTGAACCGGTTGCTTGTGGATGAAGTGCTGTATAAAAAACACATTGTTGCCAGGGCCTACGGGCTCTTTCAAGGTGAAGACACTATTGCCGCAGGTGTATGGGACCTCCTGTTCGGGGGAATCACCCTGGTGTACGGACCGCTCCTGTTGATCCTGGTTTCCTGCCTGAACGTGTATGTGGTCAGGAAAGAGGCTTTCCGCATTTCCACCAAATGTACCATGTGCGGTAAAATACTTTGCAAACGCTGCCAGTTGGTCATATCGGCGGATATGCTGTGCGCCCAGTGTCATAACTTTCTCCAGAAACAGGAAAAGCTCAGCTACAAACAGCGGGAAGCCAAAGTTTCACAGGTTGCCCGTTTTGTGAAACGCTACCGGTTTTTTACAGCCCTTTTCAGCCGGTTGCTGCCCGGTGCCGGGCACATCTGGAAAGGGTTTCCTGTTCAGGGTGTTTTTTTTCTGCTCCTCTTTTTTCTGCTGCTTTTGAAAGTCGTTACTCTTGCGGTTCTGGACGGGCCGTGGGATTTTATCCTGACCTGGAAAGGGGTCGAAGCGGGCCTCTGTTTTGTTGTTTTTGCGGTATACTGGGTATACATGCTGTTTGATATACGTCGCGTGCGCAGTAAAGAAATGGAAGATAATCTTGCGTTGAAACGAATCATCGGTGATGTATAACCGTTCTTGTAAGATAGTCGGTGAGTAACTGGTATGGCTTTAGAAGGAACCATAAAAGAGTTCGGTGTCACGGATATTCTGCAGCTTATGGCACAGCAGCAGAAGACCGGTATCCTCGTGGTGGAGAAAAAAGAGGAGTCGGCGGAAATTTATTTTTCCAACGGCGAAATCGTGGCAACCCATTCGTCCCGCCATGCCGATATGATGGGTGAGATGCTGGTTAAGGGCCGGTTGATTACTCAAGAGCACCTGGTTCAGGCCCTGGAAAAACAACAGGATACTTTCGACCTTTTGGGGAATATTCTCCTCAAGGAGGGGTTGATCGGCAAAGAACAACTGGAACAGATTATCATGACCCAGGTGTATGAGACCTTTTATGATATCTTGCAATGGCGTGAAGGAACCTACCGGTTTGTAGCCGATTCCGGTCGTATCGATCCGAGTATGGTAAAAATTCCGGGGTTGGAATCGTTGCTGCTGGATGTGTTGCGCATGATTGATGAATGGCCCGATGTCAGGCGTATTATCCGGTCCTTTGATATGGTGTTTGGAAAAACCGCAGACCGTTCCGCAGAGGATCTCGAAGAGGAAGAACTTCCAGTGTATAGCCTGGTTGACGGCAATAATACCGTAGAGGACATTATTGCCGGAAGCCTGCAGGGACGTTTTGTTGTCTGTAAAACACTGGTTGAACTGCTTCAGGATGAATTTATTGAGCTGGTGGCTGAAAAGGCACCCAAGGCTAAAGAAAAGAAAACAACCTTTGTTGAAAAAAACACCGCCCCGGCATCATATGCCGTTCTGGGGGTGGTTCTGATCGGGTTGTTGCTGCTTCCTTCCAATATCCCCACCAGCCTGCTGCCGGCCCTGTCATCGACGGTTTTTAAGGGTTCGTATGTCTACCGCTATGGTACTTCCGTCCTGGTGCAACGCCTGGAACATGCGGTGGAAATGTATCACCTCAACACCGCCACATATCCGGAATCGGTTAGTGATCTTGTCAGTGCGAATATGCTGGGCACGTCCGACCTGCGGTCTTTTACCGACCACGGCATATCCTACTCCCGTACTGCAACATACTATACCATTAACATCGGGTCATAAGAAGAAAATCACAAAAAAACTACGCAGCCAACAGTGTTGGGCTCTTCTGTTAGAGCCCGACAAGATATCGTTCGGCATCAAGGGCGGCCATGCAGCCCATGCCGGCGGCGGTAACCGCCTGTTTATAAACCGGGTCGGTTACGTCTCCTGCGGCAAATACGCCGGGTATGCCGGTTCCCGTGCCGCGGACGGTGCGTATGTAGCCGTTTTCATCCATGTCGATCCGGCCCTGCAGCAGCTTTGTGTTGGGAATATGACCCAGTGCAAGGAAAATGCCGTCGCACGGGTGCAGCGTGGTTTCGCCGGTTTTCACGTTTTTAATGGTGGCCCCGGTCACGGTGCCTTTGTCGATGTCGTGGATGGTGTCGAGCACGCTGTCCCACATGAACGTTATGTTGGAGGTGTCGAAAGCCTTTTGCTGCATGGCTTTTGACGCACGCAGTTCGTCTCTGCGGTGCACGACAGTCACTTTTGCGGCAAGCCCGCTGAGATAAATGGCTTCTTCCATGGCGGTATCGCCACCGCCCACAACCAGCACCTCCTTGCCGCGGAAGAAAAAACCGTCGCAGGTTGCGCACACCGATACACCCCGGCCCATGAGTTTCTGTTCCGCCTCCATGCCCAGCAGGCGCGGTGATGCTCCGGTTGCGATGATAATGGATTGAGTCTCAAGCTGTTCTTTGTTTACGGTGATGCTGAACGGTGATTGCTGCAGGTCGATATCCATGATTTCGCCGCTGAGGAACCGTGTACCGAAGCGCTCCGCCTGTTTGCGCATATTGGTCATGAGCTCAGGGCCGTCGATGCCCTCTACGTAGCCCGGCCAGTTTTCAATAACCGTTGTTGTCGTCAGCTGTCCACCGGGCTCCAGCCCCTCAATTACCAACGGATCGAGTTGTGCCCGAGCGGCATAAATGGCCGCCGTCAATCCTGCCGGTCCTGATCCGATAATGATTACCTTGTCCATTTCAGAAAACCTCCGTTACTAGATGTATTAATTACTGAATATGTATTGCTCAATTATGACAGAATCAGCGGTTGCATTCCAGAACTGTTTTATTTATATTTACCAGGAGACAGTCGTATAACGTCCATCTCCTGTGTTGCACTCACCCTTCGTCACTGCGGCGTACAGATAAGTACGCCTCATTTCTCAGGGTTTCGCGCGCCTTGGGTCTGAACATTCTCCAACTGTCTCCCCGCCTCTAAACAAGTAAATACATGATCGCTTGATTTGAGGCTATTGAGTCATTTGTAATTTAATGTTCTTTTTTTGATGGGTTAGCTATGCCTGACGTTAAAAAAAAGCCCTGCTTTCAGTGTCGTCATTACTTTATTACCTACGATGAACAATTCCCGTACGGCTGTAAGGCCCTTGGCTTTAAATCACGGTCGATACCTATTGATTCCGTTCATGAGAGCTCCGGCATGCACTGCCTTTCCTTTTCGGCCAAAACACCTAAACAAAAGGCCGGGAAATAGCCTGTAGAGCCAAAACAAGCGAAGAATTCTACTGCGGCTGCCGAAATGCCCAATCTACAGGCTGTACTCCCACCAGCCTCATCAACTACAGATGAGTACGGTTCTTCGGCTTCCGGTCCGTGCAGTCTGTATCTCCGGGCATCCTCGCTACGAATCCTCGCTTGATTTGGGTCTATACCACCCCGTGTTTTTCAAGCTGCTTTTCGAGGTCTGAAACCGAGTTGAAAACAACACCGTTTATCCCCATTTTTTTTGCAGCAGAGACAAACTCGTCGATATCGTCGATGTACAGACATTCCCCGGGTGTCGCACCGGCACGTTCCAGGGCGGCCTGAAAGATGGCCGGATGGGGTTTTCGTTTTCCCACCCGGTACGACAGAATGAAATCATCAAAAATATTCAGAATGGGGAATGACCT
>JANQGV010000169.1 GCA_028282925.1 Thermodesulfobacteriota bacterium | reverse complement strand
GTCCGGCTGTGCTTCGATGGCGTTTTTAATAAGGTTCTCCAGGGCCTGGTGCATGAGGTCGGGGTCTACGGAAACTGCATCCTGCGGGCACTTCGCCTGCCGTACCTCTATCTGCTGCCGTAGGCACTGGTTTTCATACAGTTTTAAAATATTCTGGACAATGTCATTCAACTGTACGATTTGCTTCCGGGGGGTCTGGGGCCGCGCATAGTTGAGCAGCCCGCCCACTGCTCCGTTTGCCCGCCGCACCGCATCGAGCATAAGGCCCACCAGGTGCTGATGTTCCGGCGTTATCGCAGTGCCCTCAATCTGCAACCGCTGTAGCCCCATCTTCAATGCATTCAGGGGATTACGAATTTCATGGGCAATGGATGCAGCGGCCCGGCCCAAAGCCCCGTCTTCACGCTCAAGCGCAAGCTGCCGCTCGTAGGAACGGACCCGGCGGAGATACGCCGACTGCAGCCGATACAGCACAAGGGAAAGAAGACCGCCCAGAAACGCCAGCGACACACTGAATATAACAAAATCGCGCCATATTTGCTGCAGGGTCGCGGCCAGGGAGTCTGTGCACATCCCGACCGAAATTTCAAAGTCATCGGCATACAGCCGCACTTCGGCTACCGGAAAGCCACTGGTTACCTGAAGACACACCTCCTGGTCGACCCCCTGGACGGCGGCACTCTGCGGGCCCATTTTATCAAGGTTTACATAACAAATACCCGGTAGCTTTGATATGGTTTTCGTAAGATGGGGCAGGCCCAGTTGCTGTTGAAGCAGTTCGATATTGGCGGCCCCCAGCCCGATCAGGATACAGCCGTCGCCTTCCTGCAGCGGCCATACAAGCAAATACCGGTGCTCTTCCGGTTGGTATTCAAGGTGAGCGGGCCAGCTGCAGTCAGGAGAATATCCTGCAAGCCACCGCGCCGGGCCGGACACTTCATCCCCTTCCTCACGAATAATCCTGATGCCCTCCAGGGCTTTTTCAGCAACAAAAGCAGAGAGCTCCTGCTGGGTGAACGGCTCTAGACTGTCCAGGTACTCAACAAAACGGGCCGTGTTGCCCAAAAACGATTCCAGAATTTCCTCGGTGACTTTTTGTGATAAAACCGCCCCCTGGGCATTCAACTGAATAACCTCTGCCACTAGTTGAGCGTTTTCATGGACCTGGTCGAAAAAAACGGTGCGGGCCTGTCGGATCTGCCAGATGAAATAAACAACAACCACTACGATGAGAACGCCGAACACCAGAAGATTACTTACCCAGAGCGGCAGGCGGCGTTTAGTAGTCATGATGCCTTGTACCATTCCGTACAGGCAGGACCTCTACCCCTCCGCGATGTCTGTTTCTTTTTCTGATAAACATACCACCTCCCTTGCCGAGTCGCCGCCGGACACCGGTTGGATCGGAAAAAAAACTCTCACATCCTTTGTAAAAGATCTTGTTGGCCCGAAAGCTGCCCGTTACCTGTTCAAACTCACCCCAGACGCGAATAACGCCCCCCTGGCGTATTTTTGAAATAAAGCGATCGCGGTTATAGGTCACGGTTATTTTGGAGGGTACAGCCGTTTCCGAAAATTGCGCCAAAGCACCTCTACCGCGGTAGGCACCCCGGCCGCCCGAAAAACGATACGCCTCTTCCGGCAGGCGCATTATGATGCTTCCTGTCTGGAGGTCTACAGACTGCACTCGTCCGATAAGGATCTCTTCGGCCGCCGATACGGAGACCCATAAACTGCTTATCATCACAAAAAAGAATACCGGTTTTTGCATAATGCTGCGCTACCTGCTCTGTCCGATGGTTATAAAACCTACATACCACTACATTCTATATAATACATATCAAGAACAGTGCCAACAAAAAAATATATCGCTAATTCAAACGTTTATAATTTCACACAAGCCATCCACAACCTAAAACTCGACAATTTTGTCGAGAACTGATCAACACTTAATACAATCCCTTTTTAAAGAAACCAATAAACACAGTAATGGAACTTTAAAACGTTGCTCGCAGGCTGTTCAAAAATATTCAGATGCAAGGCGTGCGGAGTTGTGAGAAACGAGGCGCTTAGTCCCAGATAAAGAGAGGATTCGTCGCGAGGGTGCTGCAATGCCTGGAGATACAGGCTGCACGGACCGAAAGCCGAAGAATAGTACTTGTTTGTACGTCGCAGTGACGAAGGTTGAGTGTAACGCAGTAGATGGATATTCTCCGACAGTCTCCTGCCTATTCCTCAAATTTGTTCCCGGTCAGCTGCTCATACGCCTCAATATACTTTTCTTTTGTTTTGGCGATAATATCATCGGGCAGGGGCGGCGGCGGCGGGTTTTTATCCCAGTCAAGGGAAGCAAGATAGTCCCGTACAAACTGTTTATCGTAGCTTGCCTGGGAACGTCCCGGCGCATAGTCGTTTTGGGGCCAGAACCGCGACGAGTCGGGGGTTAAAAGCTCATCGATGAGAATGATCTCCCCGTCCAGCAAACCGAACTCCATCTTGGTGTCGGCAATAATAATACCCTTGGCTTCGGCTATCTCTTTTGCCTTCTTGTATATCCGAATCGTGAGATCTTTCAGTTTCTCGGCCGTCTCTGCTCCGATCTCGTTGCAGACATGTTCAAAGCTCACATTCTCATCATGATCACCCACTTCGGCTTTCGTCGACGGCGTGAATATCGGCTCGGGAAAAGCAGCGGACTCAACCAGTCCTTCCGGAAGTCCAATGCCGCAAATTTCACCGGTCTTCTGGTAATCCTTCCAGCCGGACCCGGAGATATAGCCCCGCACAATACATTCCACCGGAAGGGGCTTTGCCTTTTTCACCAGCATACTGCGGCCGGCAAGCACATCGGCATACCGGCGGCATTCTGCCGGGAAATCATTGATGTCTGCTGAGATAAAATGCGTGGGCACAATGTCGCTGATATGGGAAAGCCAGAACTCAGTCAGCTTTGTCAGCACTTTGCCCTTAGAGGGAATACCTTCCGCCATTATAACATCAAAAGCAGAAATGCGGTCTGACGACACCATAAGGAGTGCGTCACCGAGGTCATAGATATCACGGACCTTCCCCTGACTGATACGCTTCAAATCACTAAAATCTGTTTGGAGCACGACACTGTTTGACATATCAGCACCTCCACGTAAGGCTGTATTTACATTTCCTCGTTTATTTCTTCTTGCAGAGCCGACTTCTGCTTTGCTTCCTTGGCCGCATTCTTGCCGGCTTCAAAGGCTTTTTTGTTCAGCTCCAGGAAGCGCGGCGGCACCCGCTTCTCCACGGCTTGCAGCATCGCCTCTTCGGAGATATAGGGAGAAACCTGGGTGATGGCACCGAGCGACACGATATTGGCGACATTTTCCCTGCCGAACTGCTCGCGGGCGATCCTGGTAAACGGTATGGCATAGACATGCGCATCGGCAATATCGGAAACATAGGTTGAGTCCACTACCAGGATGCCGTCCGGCCTTAACATGCTGAGATTTTCTTCATACGCATCCTGGCTCATTGCGAGCAGAAAATCGAGCTGTCGGGCCTTCGGGTAGTTAATCTCTTCGTCGCTGACAACCACATCCGAACGGCTGAATCCGCCGCGGGCGGCAGCGCCATACGCCTGTGTCTGGGCAACAAACTTTCCATCATATATACCGGCCGCTTCCGCCATAATGATTCCGGCAAGAATAATTCCCTGACCGCCGAGACCTGCCAGCCGTAATTCTCTCTGTTGAGCCATTATCTATCCCCTAAAAAATAACAATGTTTGATTAATCAATTTACTTTTTCAGTGCTGTTTCTATTACCAGTTCATATTCTTCACACAGCTCCGGCCGCGGCGCATCATGGAAAACGCCGGTTACCACTTTGTCCTTCAGTTCTTCCGGCGACATACCGGCTGCCTCTTCAACCGTCACCGTGTCTTCAAGCTGCATCCGAAGCATCTTAACGGCATTGCCGAGCCTGTTATACCGTCCGTAGATCGTCGGGCAGGGTGTCATCACTTCCACAACGGAAAATCCCTTGTTCTGGATTGCCAGGGCTATAATTTCATCCAGGCTGTCGGCCTCATAGGTGGTTCCCCGGGCAACAAAGGACGCTCCGGCCGCAACCGCCAGCTTGCAGGCATCGAAGTTGGGCTCGCGGTTGCCGTAACTGGCAGTCGATGCAATCATTCCTTCCGGCGTCGTCGGGGAAACCTGCCCGCCGGTCATGCCGTAAATATTGTTATTGAAAATAAAGGCCGTCATATCGATATTCCGGCGTGCGGCATGGATAAAGTGGTTGCCGCCGATGGACAGGCAGTCGCCGTCACCCATCACAACCAGGGTTGTCAGTTCAGGCCGGCCGAATTTAACACCGGTTGCAAAGGCCAGCGCCCTGCCGTGGGTTGTGTGCAGCGTGTTGAAGTCGACATAGGTCGACGTTCTGCCGGAACACCCGATGCCCGACACCATTGACACAAGGTTCTTATCCAGGCCCAGCCCGTCAACCGCACGGATTATCGATCCCAAAATAATACCGTTCCCGCATCCAGCACACCAGATAAGGGGAAACTTTTTTTCATGTCGTAAATAGGCATAAACATCAATAGACTTTTGCACCGCTACCTCCCTCACGCTTTATAGCCCGCATAATATCTTCCGGGGATATCATCTCACCATCAACTTTGCTGATCTTGCGTACCACCCGTTTACCATGATTAACGCGTACAACTTCACGGTAAAGCTGGCCCATGTTCATCTCCGGAACAAATATTTCTTCAACCTGGTCCGATAGATTTTCAAAAGCAATTCTTGGAAACGGCCACAGTGTTGTCAGCTTGATAAGCCCGACCTTTTTGCCTTCCTGCCGCATCTCAAGTACGGCGGTTTTTGCCGAACGGACAACACACCCATAGGTGACAATAGCTGTGGTTGCATCTTCCATGAGAAACGACTCATGGATCATTATTTCTTCAAAGCCCTGCCTGATCTTGCGGTGAAGCCGCTGGTTCAGTGCGTCGACCTCGTCCTTTTTGGTCGTTGGAAAACCCATCTCATCGTGGGTAAGACCGGTAACGTGGTAGCGATAGCCTTCACCGAAGGGTGCCATCAGAGGAACACCGGATTTGTTGTCTTCGAAGGGCCGATACCACTCCGGCGGGCAGGTCGGCTTGGCCCGGTTGACCACTTCTACGCTTTCCTTCTGGGGCAGCACCACCTTTTCACGGAGATGGCCGATAACCTCATCCATCAGCAGCACCACCGGGGTCCGGTACTTTTCGGCAAAGTTCACCGAGGTGACCGTGAGGTCGAACACCTCCCGGACCGTTGAAGGTGTCAGGGCGATGATAGGGTGGTCGCCGTGGGTCCCCCATCGGGCCTGCTGAACATCTCCCTGGGACGGCAGGGTCGGCATACCGGTGCTCGGACCGCCGCGCATAACATTGACAATCACGCACGGGGCTTCCGCCATAGCGGCAAAACCAAGGTTCTCCTGCATCAGCGAAAAGCCGGGGCCTGATGTGGCGGTCATGGTCTTGCGGCCGGCGATAGATGCGCCGACGATACAGGCCATGCTGCCGATCTCATCTTCCATCTGAATAAATCTGCCGCCCACCTTCGGAAGCCGGCGCGACATAATCTCCCCGATTTCATTAGACGGCGTTATCGGATAGCCGCCGAAAAAATCGACTCCGACTGCAAGGGCACCCTCACAGCACGCTTCATTTCCCATTAACAGTTTTGCTTCCATTCGACACTCTCTCAGTAGTAGTTACAAATAGTTTCCTTCCGGCCTTAACCCTGGGCGTTTTTTTCGCCGCGTTCCAGAATACGCAGGGCAAAGTCAGGACAACGGGTTATGCAAAACCCGCACACATTACATTCAACCGGCTTCACCGCCCGAGGATATCCGTCTTCATCAACCATAAACACATTATGGATACAGAGATCCACACAAATACCGCAACGCTTACACCATTTGTCGAATATCTGAAAAGATACCATGGGGTATTTGCTTTTTTTCTTCTTCTCGGTATATTTTACCTTTGTCTTTTTTGATAGCAATTGATTGACTCCTTACTTACTTAAAACGCTTAAGGCACTGCATGCCGCCTTTTTGCGCTGCACCTCTTTAGCTTTTTCCTAAAACCTGTGCAACTGTTTCGCCTATTTTAGCCGGATTGCTCTGAACGTGAATTCCGGCCTGTTCCCAGGCTGCCATTTTTTCAGCGGCCGTGCCTTTGCCGCCGGCTATAATTGCGCCGGCATGTCCCATCCGCCTGCCGGGAGGCGCCGTCTGACCGGCAATAAAACCCACAACCGGCTTGTCCATTGTTTCCTTGATATAGTCTGCCGCTTCCTCTTCGGCCGTTCCGCCGATTTCACCAATGATCACAACTGCCTCTGTTTCAGCATCATTGTTAAACCGCTGCAGGAGGTCGACATACGACGTGCCCACAATCTGATCCCCGCCGATACCGATGCAGGTACTCTGCCCGATACCCAGCAGCGACATCTGGTTGACCGCTTCATAGGTCAGGGTCCCGCTACGCGAGATCAAACCGACCGGGCCCGGCGTATGAATACGGCCCGGCATAATCCCGATTTTACATTTTCCCGGCGATATGATTCCAGGACAGTTCGGGCCGATAAGAACGGTTTTTTTGCCGCTCAAATATTTTTTCACCCTGACCATATCAAGAACCGGCACGCCTTCGGTTATACACACCACAAGATCAAGCTCTGCGTCAACGGCTTCGATAATGGCATCGGCCGCAAAGGCCGCCGGTACAAATATACAGGCTGCATTGGCACCCTCCTTGTCCCTGGCGTCAATAACCCTGTTATAGACCGGAACCGCGCCGTCAAAGGTCTGCCCCCCTTTACCCGGCGTAACGCCGGCGACGACCCGGGTGCCGTATTCCATACAGGCCTTGGCGTGAAAACTGCCTTCGCTGCCGGTAATACCCTGAACCACTACCCTCGTACTTTTATCAACCAGAATACTCATTGCACCCCCGTTGGAAAAAACCGGTTAGTGTTTACATGCGGCCAAGAGAACAGCAAGTGTAAGCTCCGCCACCTGCCTTCCGCGCGTGTCACCCCTTTAAACACATTGCGCAATTTTGTTGGCGGCATCGTCAAAGGTTGTTGCCACCTCGAAGCTGAGTCCCGAGCCGTGCAGGATTCTGCGTCCCTCCTCGACATTGGTCCCTTCAAGGCGTATAACCATTGGAACATTCAAATCAACTTTTTTCGCCGCTTCGACAATACCGCTGGCTACCCGGTCGCAGCGCAGGATCCCGCCGAAGATGTTTATCAGGATGGCTTTGACTTTCTGATCGGACAGCAAAATCCGAAACGCATTTTCAACCTGCTCCACACTTGCACCGCCGCCTACATCCAGGAAATTGGCGGGCTCTGCACCGACCAGCTTAACGATATCCATGGTTGCCATGGCAAGACCGGCGCCGTTGACCATACAACCCACATTACCGTCCAGCTTGATGTAGTTAAGCTTATGCTTGGATGCCTCCAGCTCTTCCGGCGCCTGTTCGTGCGGATCATACAGCTCCTTGATATCCGGATGCTTGTAGAGGGCATCGTCGTCAAAGTTGATCTTTCCGTCCAGGGCGAGGCACCGTTTGTCCTCGGTAATGACAAACGGGTTTATCTCTATCAAAGAACAATTTTTTTCAGTAAATATGGTATACAGGCCGGTCACCACCCGGCTCACCGGCTTAATAAGCTCTTTATCCAATCCAAGTCCGAACACGATCTTGCGGGCGTGCATTGCCGAAAAACCGATGGCCGGATCAACCGCGGCCTTGACGATCAACTCGGGGCTTTGAGCAGCCACCTCCTCAATGTCCATACCACCGGCAGACGATGCCATAATAACCGGGCAGGCTGTAGCCCGGTCTACCACAATGCCGATATACAGCTCTTTGGCAATTGCAAGACCCTGCTCCACCAGAACCCTTCGAACGGTCTGCCCTTCCGGTCCGGTCTGGTGGGTAACCAGGTTCATCCCCAGTATCGCCTTGCCCGCCTCATAGGCCTCCTCCGGCGAGTGGACAACCTTTACACCCCCTCCTTTACCACGCCCTCCGGCATGGATCTGGGCTTTTACAACCACCGTTCCCCCGCCGAGTCTCTCTGCAATCTCTCTAACCTGCTCGGGTGTGGCTGCGACCTCACCTTCCGGAACCGCTATGTCATACCGTTTAAAAATATCTTTTGCCTGAAATTCATGAATCTTCATGAGCACAATCCCACTTCTATTAAGAGTTGGACGTAGACGACGCAAGACTTTTTCAACAGCAAGCTATCAAGATAACTAAATTTACAAAAAAAATCAACCCGGAATTGTCACATTGGTTTTCAATGAGGGTAAATAAGTGGCTTATGGGGCAGTTCGACTGATACTGCTTAAAAAAATGCTTTAATACATACTATCAAAGTGTATGCTTATAAATTACATAAAAATATATATTGAAAAGTAGCTTTCCGACACAGAAAGAGCCCCTTCTTTCAAAAAAGAAGGGGCTCTTCGCTCTCTTCAAAGCCTCTTTTCTCCAGCAAATCAAGTGGCCCTACAACTATTTGGTACCGAAAAAGTAGATGGTGGCTTCGTCTTTCTTGTCATAGTCGATGATGTCCCATTCGGAGTACTCCAGATCCATTGTTCCTAAAATCAGGGTATCCACCAGATTGAAGCCTTTGATATCAATTTCATACTTGTCAAGGTCATCGTTAATGACTTCATAGTCTGCGTTGAACGAAAGTCCGTTTTCACTAAAATCTCCGGAACCGCCGATACCGAAAATCCCGTCATCAAAACTGTCGATGGTAAAGTCTCCGTCGTCAAAGTCGAATTCATCATTCTTGATGTCACCCTGGTCACAATAATCTCCGGCATCGCTGGTGCAGAACATCACTACCTGATACCGTCCGTCAAGAGCCAGGGCTGGTGTACAGAGCAGCATACTCAACCCGACCGTCACCATCACCGCCAAAGAAAATATTTTTTTCATCCTGCATCTCCTTTCCTGTAACCTGTAAATTGGTATTTAAAAATATCGTTAAACCATAGGAATTAATCTGGCTATTGTAATACATGTTATTATTCAATGTAAACAGCAGAAAATCATAAAAGTTTCCGTTAATTCCGGTAAATATTTACCATTTTTCCGGCTTCTACCCCTAAGCATCATTATTCATAAGTAGATACCCTCACAAGCATAAAAGGTATTGCCATATTCCCTGCTCTCAATTATGATGCATACATCAGACAAACAGTAAGCGTATCCTCGCCGATAGAGTACTCATGAAACTAAAAATCGATCTGCATGTGCATACCAGTTTTTCAAAATGTGCCCTGCTCAGCCCTGACACGCTGGCACACCATGCTGCCCGGCGCGGACTGGACGGCGTTGCAGTCACCGATCATAATACCATGCAGGGCGTGCGGGCAGTGGAAAAGGGTGTCCCAAACATCAAAATAATTCCCGGCGAGGAGATACGAACCAGTCACGGAGAAATAACCGGCTATTTTCTGAAAGACGAAATCCCCCCCGGCCTGTCACCTGAAGAAACCATAGCAGCCATACGCTCCCAGGGCGGCCTTGTTTCGGTGCCCCATCCTTTTGACCGGCTGCGCACATCCCGCATTGAACCTGAAGCATTGAAGAGCATCATCACCGACATCGATATGCTGGAAATCTTTAATGCCCGCGATGTGCTCATCCGTCAGGACCACGGACTGCTTAAAACAGCTCGGGAGGCCGGGGTCGTCCCCGTGGTCGGCAGCGATGCACATTTGCCCCTTGAAATGGGGCGGGCCTACATTGAAATTGACGATTTTACTACGCCCCGGGAGTTCCTCCACAACCTTAAATCCTGCCGCATGGTTTCGCGCAAAAGCCCGTTCTGGGTACACATCATAACAAAAATTCTCAAAGCATACCGCCGCAACCAACCTGCCACACACCCGTGATTACTAAAAGTTTTTACCGTTGATTAGCTACGGGCTTCCCTTTCCAAACAAAAAAAGCGGTAACGCATTTTCATGCATTACCGCCTCGGACAATTCACATTCTATCTATCGGTACCGCTAGCTGCTCTTCAGGGGTTCAATATGCTTCAGAGCCATACCGATAAAAGGTTTGGGGGTAACTTCCTTGGTGCATTCAATGACACAATCCTCGGAAACGGAACCGCCGTCACCGGCTTTTGCAATAATTGCTTCCATAAGCTTCTTTTCAGTCATAGCCCTGAAAGGCTTTGGAGATGACTCGATAAGCTTATCAAACATTTCTTTACTGTTGCCTTCCCACGTTAAATCAGCCATAAGGTCCCCTTTCATGTAATGTTATACTTACCCTTTGTATACATATTTGGATTAGGACTTTACCCTATAACGCCATTAAAATCAAGTCCATCAAGTCATACATTTTCATTTTTTCATTATTGCGATCGAGCGGCTCACGGAGGTTCTGCTCGCAGTACGGGCAGCAGGTTGCAATTGCTTCGGCCCCGGTTGCTTTGGCTTCCTCAATCCGCTCGGAGGCTACCTGGAAAGCATGCTCGGGATAAGCAACCCGGACTCCGGACCCGGCCCCACAGCACCAGCCCTGGTCCATGATGCGTTCCATTTCAACCAGCTTCAACCCCGGGATGGCCTTCAGTATAGTGCGCGGCTCGTCGTAAATACCGCAGTGCCGTCCGATGTGGCAGGGATCGTGCCAGGTTACGCTCATCGGGACTTCTTTGGTGAATTTGATGGTGCCGTCTTCAACCAGTTGTGACAACAACTGGGTGATATGGACAACTTCAAAATCAATGTCGGGCATGCCGGGCACTTCCGGGTAATCATATTTGAGAACATGGTGACACCCTGCACAGTGGGTCACGATCTTTTTAACACCGGCCTTTTGAAACATGTCGATGTTACGTTTTACCAGATCAAAAAATGTTTCGCGGTCGCCGATACGAATCGCCGGGCTGCCGCAGCAGATTTCCTGCTCGCCGAAAATCCCCACGCTGATACCGCACTGCTGGAGTACCTTGACCGTATTCTGGATTTCATGCTGGATTACGGGATCAAAAGCGGGCGTACAGCCTACAAAAAACAGGTAGTCGCTCTGCTCCTTGGTAAAGTCCTTGACATCCAGGCCTTTTGTCCAGTCCCGGCGCTTGTTGCGCGGCTGCATCCAGGGGTTATCATAATTCTTGATGCTCTTGAGAAGCTCTTTATGCGCGGGGAGCGGCGCAATGCCCATCTCAATCAGTTTCGTTTTCAGGCACTCGGCCGCCTTCAGGGGCTCTTTTTCATTCAGTCGCAGGCAGTTCATCTCGCAGGCACCGCAGGACGTACACAGGTACGAAACCTCCAGCAGTTTCTCGGTATCGGAGAAATCGAAATCGCCTTCGAGCAAAGCCCGGATAATATGAAACTTGCCCATACCGCTGTAAGAGAAAAAGCGTTTATAACGGAATTCGGGGCAAATTTCACTATACTTTGAGCTTTTGACATTCCAGCCCCACTGGTTCATACACCAGTTGCAGCGGGCATCTCCCCATGCCATCTCCCGGTAGTCTTCAAGGGAGCGCTCATACACTTTTTTGTCGATTTTTGGATACGTCATTGCATCTCCTGTTTTTTCTTTTCATTTCCTACATGTTTGTAGAGCCGGGCGAAAGCACCTGACTGCATCAGGCATTGCTCTTTTCGATCAGCTCTGAAACAATTCGATTAAGGTCATCGGCGCTGAAATCATCCATCTCGGCACAGGCCTGAATAAGACCGGCAACCTTTTCATCCGTCATCTCCGGGGCCATCAATGCAATTACCGGGTCGATACCGCAAATATAGGCCATGGCCTGGCGTTTAACCCACCAGTCGGCTCCGGCGTCCTGGTCGGCGAAAACCCCCTTGGGCGGAACCGAAGTGGAAAACGCCTGGGACACTCCCAGGATGGCGGCTTCAGGATTTCCGTCCAGCGGCCATGGTGCCGGCGCGTCGACAGAGCCGTTTTCAGCCAGTCCGTCAAGCGCACCGATGTCGGAAGCTGCTTTGGCTGCGGCAGTCGGTTCGAGGCCCAGGCGGTAGCATTTTTCCATAGCCTGGGCAGGGTCCATACCGGCTGCCTGCAGGCTTGCAAAACCGGAAATATCCGAAACCAGGCAACCCGGCTCAGCCTCACCCTTCATGTCCATGGCGGTGGGGGCTTCATTATACTTCAGAAAAGCATACGCTGGATACGGGCAGTTGTACCCGGCATTGTTTCTGTGGGTTGCGCTCTGCAGTTTTTCAATTGTTCCGGCGTCGATTCCCAGATCGGCTGCAATGTCCTTCAGCCCGGCCTTGCCGCTGATGGCTCCGCCGACGATTTCATTCTTCAGTTCCAGGCACTGCGGCAGAAAATCTTCTGCAACTTCCAGGGCGCCCAGCCCGCGCATGGCAACGGCTTTCAGATTTTTCTCTCCGAAAACAGCCCCGAGCCCAACGCGGTCTTTACTGCCCCAATAGTTTTCAGAAACCTGGGCCATGGTCACTTTGTTCTCTCCGGCCTTGCCGATTACGAACATCTGGATCATTTCGTCGCCGTAGGCTTCGCGGATGGCATCAACGGACTGCCAGGTGTCCTGGCCCCAGACATCTGCTGAATCGTCGACGTCCGACAGGCCGTCATGCAGCCACAAACGTACTGGGGAGTCTGCCTTACCGAGAATAACGATAAAGTCAAAACCGGTCAGCTTCAGTTCAACACCGGTCTGCCAGCCGAAAGGTACATGGGCAATTTTACCGGTTACCGGGCTTTTGCCGGTCATAACACCGCTGCAGCCGGCCGGCATGAAGGTTGCGGTAAAAAAACCGCTTCCCAGGATCAGGGGGTCACGGTCCTTATAGCGTTCATACAGCTCCATATTGATGGCTGCGCCGCCCAGAGCCTTTTCAACAAGCTCTTCGCCCAGATCTTCTGTTTCGCACTCTTTTGAGTCAAGGTCAACAATCAGAATAACATCGTTATAATTATTCATAGTTTCCATAATTATTCGCCCTCCATGCTCAAAACACCATACGGACAGGCCTGGATGCATACGGGCCCGTTATCCTCTTCCTCGCAGTGATCACACGCTATCCGCAACAGTATCGGCTTAGCGCTGGCACCGGCACCTTCAATCTGCTCACCCGGCTGCAGCACCTGTTCGCCTTCAGGCCTTCCCAGAAGCAGGGACTTTTCACGCTTTACCATCATGCCGTAATAATTCTTCTTTTCCTCAAAGTAGAACATCAGGCTCGATCCGATCGGTGAGATGCTGTCGTCGTGGTGATAATTGCAGGCAAACTCACATATCCGGCATCCTGTACATTTGAGAGAATCAACCTTCAACGCCATGGGTTTCTCCTTGTATAAAAAAATGTTTATTTACGTTTCACTCAGCACTCTGTTTCTAAGACTACTCTTCAATAGGAATATTGTGCGGCGGATTGGAAACGATATTCGGGTCAATCGCCCTCTTAATTCCCTTGAGCAGTTTTTCATATTTAAAAACGGGGCCTGCCATTGCATGATACGCACCGCCCAGGAACGGACCAACGCCGTTTTCCTGGCCCTGCTGCAGGTCCTCTTTGGTCATGCCCAGGAGCTTGTTCATCAGGTCGCCCATAGCTTCAGGGGTCTTCTCAACCGGGAAATCGGTTTCGGCAAAACCGAAGTGACCGAAATCATACCCGCCGATCCAGTCGGGGCCGTCGGAATCGAGAATAGGCGGTGAGAATTTATCAACCCATTCATAGCCGGACTTGGCCAGATCGATGGAGCTTTGCAGTGTATCGGTTGCAAGTTTCAACGCCAGGAAGGTACCTGAGGGCCGCATCATGCGCGAGCCGTTGGTGTCCCGAATCCAGTTGTTGGCCGTGCGCGGCACCCACTGGTCGAACACTTCCTGTTTTACCCTGCGGCCACCGGTCTCTTCAATAATGTCTTCCAGAACCCGCTTTTCGTATTCAAGCTGCTCGTTAGACGTGAAGCCCCACATGCAGACACCGACCGCATTTTTAACATTGTCCTGGAAGGTACGCTTCTTCCATTCGGTCCAGTAC
>JANQGV010000163.1 GCA_028282925.1 Thermodesulfobacteriota bacterium | reverse complement strand
GCGTTGCTCTCAACCTTCGACATTGCAGCGTACAACCAAGTACGCCTCATGCCTAAGATTTTCGAGCGCCTTGTATCTAAGCATTTACCCGCCCCCTCCCATTGAGGTGTTTTTTTTGCGTAATAAGTGAAAATAATAGAAACCATGTCTGTTATTTCGCATGCCTTGTATCTGAATATTTTAGCTTCGTTTCTTGGTTTTTTTGTGCCTTTCCATTTCTCAGGTTTTCTAACGCCTTGTTTCTAGCATTTTTTCAGAAGCCGCAAGGTTTAAAAGTCAATATTATGTAATAAAAAAGGCCTCCTGGAAGGGGAGGCCTTTGGTTTTTTCGGATATAAACCCTTTTACGGGCGGTGGGGATTTTCTATGGTTGTTTTTTCATGGGGAATCTTTTTGAATTTCAGCCTGATTGCCTGAAGCTCTTTTTGCAGGTCCGTCGGGCTTTTCTTTTCCAGTGCTATAATAATGGAGTTTATTTCGTCTGTAAGTCCGAAAGCAGGCAGCAGCCGTTTCTGTTCGACCATGTTTCTAATAACCGGCAGGGACCGTAGGATACCTTTGATGCAACGCCCCCTGATTTCAGGGTTACGCTGCAGAAGTGGTATTATTTCTCCACCAAGCCTGTAATAGGTCTGAATGAGACATTTGCCCAATGCGGTTTCAGCAAGAACAAGGTCGCGGAATGTGCGCAACAGGTTCAGTTGCTCGGAGCGTGCCGGGGTGGTCAGGATGCTGGTAGCCAGGCAGGTTGTATTATTATCGACCCCGGAAACCGCCATATCAATGTTTTGCTCAACCGATGTACCCGTGCCGACCGTAACTGAAGGTACCGTAAGCTGTGTGTAACCGGGTACGGTAACCCTCAACATATGAACACCTGCCGGGACCAGCATCATGTAGTAGCCCTGATCGCTCAGGGAACTGGAACCGGTAGAGGTTGATATAACTGCACCGTCAATCAGGGAGTCGTCTACAGGGCTGTAAATTCTTCCTGTAATAACGCCGGTTCCCGCGGTAGTGGATTTGTACAAACCGCTGGCGGTCCCGGCCGTAATCGTGCTGCTGGGGAAAGAGAAAGCGTTGTTGTTTTCTGTTCGTTCGATTTTCGCTGAAGCAGTCTCCGAGCCGGTATTGTGTATGTCGTACTGGCGGTAATCGGACAGGCCGATCTGGGTCCAGTACTCACCGCCGTCCAGGGATACATAGGTGCCGGCCAGACTGCCTGTCGAATCGGTATATCCCTTATACAAAGCGGCATAAATAATATTGGAGTCATTAATATCCACTGAAATATCGGTAACAGCCAGGTTGTCGGGCAGGCCCTTTGTTTTGTGTTCCCAGGTGGAGCCGCCGTCGGTGCTTTTGTAGATGCCGTTATAGTTTGTGGCGTTGCTTCCGCCGCAGCCGATGAAAATGATATCGTTATTTGACGGGGCGATTGAAATGCTGTTTACCACCACATCGGGCAGTTGGGCGTGAAGCCAGGTGGAGCCGCCGTCGGAACTTCTGTACAGGGTGCCGGGAGCTACCGGGGCATAAAAACTGCCGGAACCGGCAAAAAGTATGTCGGCATTCGTGGGATGGGCGGCAATCGCGTTTACCGGGGTGGTGGTTTCATGCACAGAGGTAAGGGTTGCATTGCTGATATCGCCGGAAGTGTCGTTCACCTTGACCACAAGCCCCTTCTTGCCGGAACCGAAGGAAACACCGGCAAACAGCACGGTTTCGGAAGAACCTGCCGTGCCGACGGCTATTGAGCTGACATGATGTGAATTTTCATCGTCGGAGACATCCAGATATGTCCAGGTTGCCCCGGAGTCGGTCGTTTTACCCAGTTCCCAGTCGAAGCCTGAATAGAACACCGTGCTTTCATTGGGATGAAATACCACAGCCTGGGATATTGAGTCGTTAATCAGGTTCCATGAAGAGCCGCTTTGCGAGAGATACACGCCCGCCAGGGTGCCGCTCAGAATGGTTGTAGAACTGTAGGGGCTGATAACAGTATCGTAAATGGTGTTGGCCCGGATGCCGATGTTGATGTCGTTCCAGGTCCGGGCACCGTCCTCGGAGACAAATACGCCCTGGTTGAGGCTGCCGGCATACAGGTTTTCGGCCTTTGCAGGGTGCGGCTGCAGGGCCAGCAGTTCCGAGGGCGACTCAAGGGAAGAGTCCCAGTTTTCACCGTTGTCGGTACTTTTTGCAATAACACTGATAAGGCCTGCATACACGGTGTCGGGTTCCTGAGGCGGTATGCACAAGGCCCGGCAACTGTCCACCAGGGGAGTCCAGTACCAGTAGTCGGCGTCTCCGCCCTGGGTGTTCCGGGCAACGCCGTTGCCGCTTCCGGTAAAAACAAGCAGGGGATTTTTAGGATTCACGACAACTTCATCAAGATATCCGAAGGGGTAGTACTCTCCCTGCCACAGAGCACCGGTCCAGAACCACCAGGTTCCACCGAAATCAGGGCTCATATAAATCCGGCCGTTAGGTGACAGGAAGGAGGCACGGTTTGCCACCCATACTTCGCCCTCCTGGTTGGGATTGAAACTGATGTCCCAGAAATTGTACCATTCTGTGTCGCCGATAACGAATTCCATCTTAAACCAGTATTCGCCGCCATCCTCGGTGATGAAAATCTCGCCGTATTCGTTGGTGTTGTTGGGACCGCCGGTGCCTACATACACGGTTTTGCCGGTTGTGTCAAAGGGGTCCACCGCAACGGAATAACAGAGGCGGCCCTCATCGGATGCAAAAAAATAGGTGGTCCAGGTTTCGCCGTAATCGGAGCTGAAATCGACATAATGACCGTTTGCCACCCAGATGTTCGAAGGGTTGTTGGGGTCTACCGCTATATCGTAGACCTCGAGGTTTCGGAACCAGGAGGGGTTTGCAGCCGGAATGTTGGACCAGGTGCTGCCGGAATCGGTTGTTTTGAACAGGCCGTCGCCGCCCCAGCTTCCGGCATACATGGTGGAAGGGCTTTCCGGATCTATGGCGACCGTATTAATCTGGCCGCCGTAGAGCCCCAGGTCTTCCCAGAGAGATTGTTCTTGTGTTTTTCCGGGGGTTGGGCTAAAAAATAAGATTAAACCGATAATTAATACGACTATTTTCTTATTTTTATTGAGCATTGTACCACCTGTCTTTGTGATTGTAGGAAGTAATACCGATGGTGTTACATATACTTCTTTTCTAACCTATATTTACAATTGACGCAACGGGTTTATCAATCTTTTAATCGGATGGTAAAGGAAATAACATAAATATTTTCAAGCAGTTGAAAGGAAAATTATGAGCATAACTCTTGTTACCGGTGCAACGGGCTTTGTGGGAGCCGCCATAGTGAAAAAGTTGCTGAAAAAGGGCGAGACAGTTCGTATTACCGTGCGAAAAAACAGCGACCGCCGCAACATTCAGGGGCTTACCGTTGAGGAGTGTGAAGCCGATATTCAGGATTACCAGTCCATGCGCAAAGCCATGGAAGGTGTCTCAAAGCTGTATCATGTTGCCGGGTTGTACCGTACCTGGATGCGGGACTATGATTTACTGAAAAAAGTGAACGTTGAAGGTACCCGCAATGTTCTTACCGCTGCAATGGAAGCAGGGGTTGAAAAGACGGTGCATACCAGTTCAATTGCGGCCCTGGGCGTATGCGAAGACGGCGGTCTTTCCGATGAGCACACCCCGTTCAACCTGTATCATCTGAAACTGCCCTATGAGGAATCGAAATATGAATCGGAACTGGCGGCCTTTGATTTCTATAAAAAAGGGCTGCCCCTGGTGGTTGTCAGACCCGCCCTGGTCATGGGAGAGGGCGATATTTACCCTACGCCGTCCGGAAAGCTGGTGCTGGATGCTCTGAAAGGCAAAATGCCGTCATATTTTGACGGCGGAATAGATGTGGTGGATATCGACGATGTGGCGCAAGGGCACGTGCTTGCAATGGAAAAAGGAGTTGTGGGTCAGAGCTATAACCTGGGTTGCGTCGGCAATTTTGCCCTGATGAAGGACATACTGGCCCTGATTGCGGACGTCGGACAGGTGAAGGCCCCCAAAATGGGCGTACCCAACTGTCTGGCGCTTTTGTGGGCCGCCTCGATTACCGCCATTTCCGACTTCATAACCCATAAGGAACCCGTTGCAACACCCGCAAACATTCGGGCGCTGTCGGTGAAGCGGCATGTGGATTTTTCAAAAGCCGTAGCAGAACTCGGCATTCCCCAGACGCCGCTTCGCAGTGTTATAGAAAAAACGGTGGCCTATTACAGGAAAGAAGGATACGTGTAACATGACGGATAAACCGGCTCCAACAGAAAAAACGCCCGGAGTGCCTGCACCCGAAAGCCTGCTTGCAATGGATATGCAGGAGGCTGAAATTGTGTTCAATGAACTTACCCGCCGGCGGCAGATAGATGTTGTTTTACGCACACCCTGGGCAAAACGGCAGGAACTGATACTGCTTGCCAGCGATTCCCGGGGGCTGGTACAGGCTCTGCCGGAAGACGAAGTGTACTGGATGATAAAAGAGCGCGGCCGAAGCGATTCCCTTGCGGTTATATCCAGGACCACCCATGAGCAGTTCCAGTATCTTATCGATATCGACTGCTGGGACAAAGACCGAATTGAAACCAAGGACCTGATCGAGTGGTATCGGTTGTTGTCTAAATGCAATGAGGCCAAAGTGCTGGAATGGTTTTCGCAGGCCGACGATCAATTACTGATCTATTCCCTGAAACAATTCATGCAGATCTACAAATTCGATCATGATGCCGATATCTCCGAGGATTATGAATCGATGCCGTCGTTTACCCTGGATGGGTCCGATTATTTCAGGTTTTCCAGCGATGAGGCTCGCCTGATTATTATGCCGTTGCTGAACGTTGTGTACCAGAATGACCGTGAGCGGTTTTACTCCCTGATTGAAGGTGTTACCTGGGATTCGGTTCTTGAGTCTGAAGACGAGGCCCTGGAATGGCGTTTGAAACGAATTGCCGAAAAAGGGTTTCCGGCCATCCATGGCGCACTGAGTGTGTATCAGCATGTAACAGATGAGGAAATTGAAAGGATGCGCCAAGGGGCAGGGAAGGGCCATCTGCAACCGGAGCCTGCTGCACTGCGGCTGCGCTACGGATTCGAAGAGGGTGGTATCCCCACGTTTTTGTACCAGGTGTTGAGCGCACTGGAGCAGGTGGATCTGGTTGAACATCTTCAACAGCAGTTTGTGCATCTTGCAAACAAGGTCGTCACGGCCGATTCGCTGAAAATTCGAGAGATACAGGACAAACAAAAGGCGCTGCACAAGGTTTTGGGATACATCAGTATAGGACTCGAGCATATCAGCAGTACCGATGTGGGAAGTGGCGTGGGTTTGTTGCAGGAAACACACCCTGAACTGTTGTTTCGGACGGGATTCAGCACCATTGCAGCCCTGCAGCAGCGTATTAAGCAGTTCGACGGGCGGGTGTGGCTCCAGGACCGGGAGTTGTTTCGTACCTTTTATGATCAACCATGGGCCGAAACGATTCTGGGGCTTATACAACCCCGGCCCCTGCTTTTTGAAGGCTGCATTCAGCCCGGCAGTGCCGGATACCGTGATTTTGAATGTCTGGATGACATAGCAGCGGTTGAGCGCTGCATTGCGTGCGCCCAGGCGGCTGATACGGTGCTGTTCAGGGGGCTGGAAATCGATTCTGAATACCTTTTGCAGGATTTTGTCGCCTCAACAACTCTGGATGGAATAGAGGGCCTGACCGCTTCTGCCGTTTTTCTTACTGCGTTGGCGCAAAACATGGTAAACGGCGTCCATGAACTTGAGGCCCTTACCGGTTCCGACCTGCAGGTATTTATCGATACCGCCTTTACAGCCCTGCCGGACGGTGAACGCCATTCCCTGCAGAACGACCTGTATCAACAGGCCTGCGATTGGATTGCAGGTCTCGACACCGTTGCAGCATCGGGCATGACCGGCATGCAACTGTTCATCAAGCATGCCCTGTCCCTGCTTGAAGACGAGTTTTCGCATGTTATTGCAAAGAAAAGCATTGATAACAGGTACATCAGTAGTCTACTATTAAAGAAGGACGTTTGAAAAAACAGGAGGTATTACTATACACAAGAGTTTTTAACAGTACTGGAAAGGAGGAGATATATGCCACATAAGGATATACCCCGTATTGCAGCAACGCTGCAGGTTGCTTTTTATGCGTCATATCTTGTTCCGGACTATAAGGACCTCAGTATTGAGGAACGCAGGAACAAAGTTGCGGAAGACTACTTTTCAGCACTGAAGATAGCCGATGTGATATTTGAAAAGGCCAGGCACGAGAAACTTCCTCCTGAGCAGGAACGGATCATCAATAAATACATCAGCGGATAGAAATCGGTTGCACCACTGGCTGATGCCGAAAAAAAATGGTAAGTAAAGAGGGTAAACACAATGGTTACCCTCTTTTTTATGGAACCGGCAGCCTCACGGTATAAGTGTATTTTCTTAAGGCAATTATTACAACCTGTGTGATTTTTGATGACGACTGAACACAGTGAAATGCTCTCATGTATACTAATATTTTTCTATTCATTCTTGTTTTTTCGCTCTTTTCGCTCTATGAGCCGTTAACTGAGCCTGCTTTGGCTTCTGCAGAATGCCTGGGGGCGGTTCTGGCAAGTCTGGCACTGTTCTACGCAAGTGTCAGGTTTGTGTTTGAACGGTTCCGGAGAAACTACTGCTTCGAGTATATTGATAGAGACGTTTTTTCAACCCTTCATTCACGCCTTATTGTCCGTTGCAGCTGCGCAGCTGTTGCTGTGTATGGTTTGCTGATCTACCTGTTTGAGTTTAAGGCGCATCTCTACCAATTGCCCCTTATCGGCAGAAGCGATTTTCTGCTCAATCTGTTCGGCCTTATGCCCTACGTGCTGTTGCTGACCTTGATCTGGAGCACTGCCTATGCCTCCTATCACCAGGTGTACGACCGCCGTATTTCACTGAAACGCTATTTGATTTCCCACATACGGCTTAATGCAGTCTTCGTGCTGCCCTGGCTGATTTTTTCGCTTCTTCTTGACGCACAGCAGGTATTGCCGGAAAAAGTAACCGGTGCCATCGAGCAGAGCGAGTTTATTTCCTTTGTAGTGTATGCGGTTTTTTTGAGCCTGCTGGCCGGCGTGCTGCCATGGCTGCTCGTAAAAATCTGGAACTGCAAGAAAGTGCCGGAAGGCCCGGTGAAAAACAAACTGAAGCATTTCTGCTCGGCGTCTAAAATTCGTTTTGCCGATATGCTGATATGGGACCTGTTCGGGGGGAAATTGATTACGGCCGGTGTGTTGGGCTTTGTGGGTTGGTCCCGGTATTTACTGATAAGCCCGGCTCTTTTTGAACTGCTGGACGATAAAGAGCTTGAAAGTGTTGTGGCCCATGAAATAGGGCATGTTAAATACCGGCATTTGCTGTTTTATATCCTGTTTATCCTTGGTTTTGCCTTTTTCTCAGGACTTTTGTATTTTGCCGCCCATTTCGGGCTGCAGGCCCTGGATATTATGTTTGATCTATCGTACCATAACAGCGAACTGTACGCCCGGGGTGTACTCATCCTGCCCATGGTTTTTCTTATCGTTGTGCTGGTGCTGTACCTGCGATTTCTATTCGGCTTTTATTCGCGCAATTTCGAGCGGCAGTCCGATGCTTTTGCCGTGTCCCTGACCGGTTCGGCCGATGCCATTGTCAGCTCCCTGGAAAAAATCGCCCGGGTCAGCGCTCAAAGTAAAGCCGCACCAAACTGGCACCATTTCAGTATTCAGCAGCGTATTGATTTTTTAAACAGGTGCAACCGCAACCCTCGTGAGGTTAGCCGCCATAATCGAAAAGTGTTTAGAATGGTTGCAGCCTATATCATTGTTTTTTTTGCAGTGGGAGTACTGTATTTTCAGAATGCCGGTGACAGCTTCAACGCAAACGGTCTTTTCGTTTTGCAGCGTATTGCCGAAAAAAGGCTCATGACTGAACCTGAAAACGCTCCCCTTCATTTCAGACTTGGAAATATCTACTATGAGCAAAAAAAGTATATTGAAGCCGAGCAGGAATATCTGATAACCATCAACTTGACCCCCCGTAATTTCGAGGCCCTTAACAACCTTGCCTGGCTCTACGCTACCGCTGAAGACAAAGAGATTCAGAACCCCCGTGAAGCCCTCCGGCTGGCTTTGAAAGCCGCTGATATTGCCCCGTTGGCCCATATTCTTGATACCGTTGCCGAAAGCTACTTTATTAACGGACTTTTTCATGAGGCGGTGGAAACCGGTAAGCTGGCGCTGCAAAAAAAGCCCGCAAACGTAGATTATTACCAAAAACAGCTTGAAAAATTCCGATATCATCTTAAAAAATCGGAACAAAGGCAGAAACATCTTCAATCCGGCCGGTTTATTTCAATTTAGATGGTAAAAAACAGGGTAACGTGGTAAAATCTTAAGATAGATAACAAAAGGAGTTGAAGTATGCCCATTTATGAATATGAGTGTAAAAAATGCAATGCCGTCTTTGACTGCATTGTTATGAAAGCATCAGATCCGGTCAAGCCTACATGTGAAAAGTGCGGCAGCACCAGCGTAAACAAACTGGTATCCAGGGTACGGTATATGGGCGGCCCCCAGGAAGGCTCGCTGGCAGAGAATGCTGAAAAACGTTTGCTGCAGTCGCTGGGCCCCAATGTTTCCGATTCTACCCGCAAAGAGGTGAAGGAACTGTCTAAAGAGGCGGCGAAACGGGGCAAACGGCGCTTTTCCAGTATGATGGATACCGGGAAGTCCGACAGCGTCGACTATTAACTGATAAGAGGCTGACGTAAAACGGCCATCTACGGCGTTGCGCTCAGCTTTTGTCACTGCGGCGTACTTTTAGTCCCAAATCAAACGAAGAATTCTACTGCGGCTGCCGCTCTGCCCGCATCTCCAGCCTGTACTCCCTTCAGCCTCATCAACGTACACATGAGTACGATTCTTCGGCTTCCGGTCCATGCAGCCTGTATATCCGTGCATTTCGGAACCCTCGTAACGAATCCTCGCCTGATCTGGGACTATCGCGTTTCATTCCAAAACCTTCGCGCGTCTTGTATCCGACCATTTTACGTCAGCCTCCTGATAAGATAATTAATTGAGTATCAATTATACATTTATAATTTTTTTTGTAGGAGCGCCTCTCTGTGGGCGCCCTTTTTTTATGATAACTATCCTACCCGATCACGGCCAGTTCCAGGCGGCCTTTCCAGCGGTGTTGCAGCATTTTTTTTAATTTTGCATGCTCGGTTTTTTTAAGGTACGGGTCTTTATCCACAAGGGTAAAGGCGGCTTTACGGGCGTCGGTAAGAATGCGAATGTCTCTGGCGATGTTTGCCACCCGGAAATCGGGCAACCCGGACTGACGTGTGCCCAGGAACTCGCCCGGGCCCCGGATGTCGAAGTCGGCTTCGGCTATCCGAAAACCGTCGTTTGTTTCTTCCATAATATGCAGTCGTTTTTCGGCATCGTCGGAGGTTGTGTATTGCGCCAGGAGAATACACATGGATTCTGCGGCGCCCCTGCCCACACGGCCGCGAAGCTGGTGTAGCTGCGAAAGACCGAACCGCTCGGCATGCTCGATGATCATAAGAGAGGCGTTTGGTACATCTATGCCGACTTCGATGACCGTTGTTGCAACCAGGATGTGCAGTGTGCCCTTTTTGAATTTCTCCATGGCATGCTCTTTGTCGGCGGTGTCCATTTTACCATGGACGAGTCCCACCCGGTAGTCGGGAAACACGTCCTGTTGTAATCTTTGCGACATGTTGGTTGCATCCATGAGGTCCATTTTTTCAGACTCTTCCACCAGGGGGTACACAATAAAGACCTGGTTGCCGTTTGCAAGGGTTGAGCGGGCTATGTCGTACACCGAGCTGCGTTTGCTTTCGGAAAACAGTTGCGTAACAACCGGTTTGCGGCCGGGAGGGAGTTCCGTAATGGTTGAAATGTCGATATCTCCGTAAACGGTAAGCCCCAGCGTTCTGGGTATGGGCGTTGCCGTCATAACGATTACATCGGGGTTGTGACCTTTGTTTCTCAATACGGCCCGCTGCATCACTCCGAATTTATGCTGTTCGTCGATAATTGCAAGGCCAAGCCTCTCGAAAGTGACGCCTTCCTGTATAAGGGCATGGGTACCGACGATGAGCCGGGCCGTGCCGTTGCCGATGGATTCTAGGAGTGACTGTTTTTCAGCGGCAGACATGCTGCCGGTGAGAAGATGCGGCCCAACATCGGCTGTTCCCAGAAGAGTACATATGGTACTGTAATGCTGTTCGGCAAGTATTTCCGTAGGTGCCATGATAACGGCCTGGTAGCCGTTTTCGATGGCTGCAAGGCATGCAAGCAGTGCAAGAACGGTTTTTCCACTGCCTACATCACCCTGGATAAGGCGGCTCATGGGATGGGGATGACGCATATCTTCAAACACTTCCGCAAGCACCTTCTGCTGGGAGCCGGTCAGGCTGAAAGGCAATATGTCTTTTAGCCGTTCAACAGTGTCCTGTGGTATTGAGTAGGAAATGCCCGCCTCGACGGCAGTGCCTTTCTTGCGCAGCGCCAGCATCAGTTGCAGGAGAAAAAATTCGTCGAAAATAATCCTGCGGTGCGCTTCGGATGCATACTGCATATAGTGATCGATTCCGGCATTGTTATCCGGCTCATGGGCCTGCAGGAAGGCTTCCTGTATGGGCAGGAGGTTGAAGGTGGTAAGAATGTCTTCAGGAAGGTACTCGGCGAGTACCCGTACATGCTTCCGGAGCAACTCTTTTGCAATTTTTTGTATGGTGCGCTGCTGCAAGCCTTCGGTAAGGGGGTAAACCGGTACGATCGACACCAGGTCGGTAATGTCGGATTCATCTTCAAGGAGCTGGATTTCGGGATGGTGCATCTCTAGATTGAAGCGAAAACTTGAAACCCGGCCGGCGAGCAACACCTTTGCGCCGCTGGAAAATTTGGCTTTCAGGGAATTGCCGTATGCTCCCGACACCTGGAACCACTTACCCGAAATCGTGCCGGTGCCGTCTGAAACGGTTATGGTGAAAACCCGCCTGCGTCCTTTAAGCCTTCCGGCAGTGCTTTTCATGACCGTGCCGGTAACCGTTGCCTGCATCCCGGGTTCAAGCTGTCTGATAGCGCATACATTTCGCTGGTCGATATAGGTCCGTGGAAGAAGATACAGCAGGTCTTCAAAAGTGACAATGTTCATATTGTCAAGGGCGGTGGCGGTTTTAGGGCCGACACCCTTAATGTCTGTAACCGGTCGCGCAAGCATGGTCAGGGAATCGTCAATTGAGAGGTGATTGCAAGGTGGCGTTCTTCGCCTGTTTTCCGAAGGTTGTGTGTGCAACTGTGAAAGGCATTCCTGTATTGCACGCTTTTGATCGTCGGTAGATAAATCCGTAAATCCGGCAAAAGAAGCATGCAAACCCTCTAATGTTTTTTTTATGGCGGTGTCGCCGGCAAGGGGCAGGGCTTTTTCAACAAGTGAGGTTATGAGCGGTTCCAGTCCCTTGACTTTATCCAGGTTGGCAAAGTTGTTTTTTGCGGCAAACGAAAGCGGTTTGATTATTGAAGAAATAATGTTCTGAAGAGAGCCGGTGTTGTTATGATGCTGAATGGACTGTTTCATTCAAACGAAAGGATAATGTCTTCAAGACGCCTTTTGGGTACATGGTGCCGATTGTCGCTGTCCCGCCGGTACTTAATTGAATCTTCACCCGTAATTGTTTCAATAATGACCGTCTCTTTTGGTTTGCCGAAGGCAAGAACCAGTAGAATGTCATAACGCTCAGGTATATGTAACACTCCGCGCAGGCGGTCTTTGTTGATTGAGCCGATAATACACCCGCCGTATCCGGCTCCCACAGCACCAAGCAGTATGCTCTGGGCTGCGATGCCGTGGTCGCAATCGATGCTTGATGAAATGTCGGAATCGCCCAGAACAGTAATATACGCCGCCGGCCGTTCCCCTTCAACGGGTCCCGGCCAGTCCTTCAGGTATCCGGCCCAGGCAAGACAGGGGAAAACAACGCTGTTTTTCTCCGGGGTATTTGAAAGTACGTACCTGAGGGGCTGGCGGTTTGCAGCCGAGGGGCTGAGGCGCGCCAGTTCCACCCATGACCGAAGAGTTTCAAGGGGAATCTGAATGTTCTCATGAAACCGGCGATAGCTTCGGTTCTGTTTAATCAGGTCAATGACGTGCATACTGGTCGTTACTTTTTAGCAAGAATAATTTCTGAAAGCGGTTTCCTTGAACCCTGGCCTTTCGATTCATCAGGGTAGCCAAGGGCAACTACCGCCATAAGTTCCATAGTGGGGGGCACCTGTAAAAGCTCTTCTACAGCGGCCCGTTTGTTGAGAATTTCTCCCAGCCAGACCCCGCCAAGTCCTTTTTCATGGATAGCCAGCAGCATGTTCTGAATGCAGGCACCGATTGCCTGCAAATCTTTTTCGCGGTGATAGCTGCAGGCGGTGTCGAAAAAAGCCACGATACAGGCCGGGGCGCCTTCGATTATGTGTTTGTATTTGGTGTTCTGCGCCAGTTGATTGAGCAGATTTTTGTCCTGTATGGTTATGAACTTCCAGGGCTGGTTGTTCAGGCCCGACGGAGCCCAGGCTCCCATTTCAACTATTTCATCCAGCAGCCGCTCCGTGAGCGGCGCATCGGTAAATTTTCTAATGCTGCGTCTTTCGCGGATGGCCTCATGCATGTTTGAACTCTCCGGTCAATGGTTACACATATATATTTCCAGCTTTCTGTTGGTTCGAATACGCTAAACCGAATGACGGTACGTTGTCAAGATATGATTTATAATGCCGGGAAATTGAAAAAAGAAAGGTGAAAAGAGTTGATGCAGGAAAGGATAAACGGGCAGGGTGATGTCCCCGCCCGTTTAGGCTACCTGTTTATCCTCCGATTAACGTCAATGCCATTTGCGGCAGTGAATTTGCCTGGGCAAGCATTGCTATGGCTGCCTGTGATTTGATCTGGTTGTTGACAAACTCGGTCATTTCAATCGCAACGTCAACGTCGCGAATACGTGATTCGGCAGCCTGAAGGTTTTCGGCCTGAATTGCAAGCTGCGAAACGGTATTTGTAAGACGGTTGATATAGGCGCCGATTGTGGCTCGGATTTCGTCCTTGGAAACGATTGCATCGCTGATGGCGGTCAGGGCCTGCTGGGCTGTTGACTGCGATGCAATGTCGAGGGTCCCGATGCCCAGGGCCGTTGCCCGCGAGTCGCCGATACGGATAAAGTAGTAGTCTTCCGCCGCTGAGTTTGTCGGCCCGAAATGGATTTTCAAGCCGGAGCGGTACGGATTCGCGTCCGATCCCGACAGGGTACCGTTGAGCAGATACACGCCGTTGAACTTGACCGCATTAGCTATTCGTGTGATTTCACTGCGCATTAATACGAACTCGTTGTTCATGATACTGCGCTGTGCGGAGTTGTAGGTGCCTGTTGCCGCCTGTTCGGCAAGCTCTTTCATGCGGATAAGCTTTTCATCGATAACCTGCAATGCACCGTCAGCAGTCTGGAGCATACTCTGGGCGTCCCGTGCATTTCTCACCCCCTGGTTCAATGCGGAAATTTCAGCGCGCATCAGTTCACTGATGGCCAGACCGGCCGCGTCATCGGCCGATGTATTGATTCTGAGACCGGATGACAACCTGTTGGTTGATTTGGCCAGAGAGTCGAATGCAGTGGTGAAGTTTCGGGATGCATTCATGGCCATTAAGTTATGGTTGATAACAAGTGGCATTTGTTTGTCCTCCGTGAATTTGAAATTGGTAATCTCTAGGAACTCGCTCCATGAGTACCTACTGAACCGACAGTTTCCTAACTGCTTACACTGCCAGAAGAATGCAAAAAGGAGGCCAAATAAGAATAATCCTATTTTACGAAGTAAATACAGAATGTTGTAGATGAGGCGGTGATGTGAATGTGATTATCCGGAAGGCAATATTTACCTGTTTTATGAAATTTGCTCCGCCTTTTCGAAATGAGCTTTTGGGCTCAGGCCGGTGTAACCCACTGATAGTGCAGGCTAAATAAATCGGTGGGTTATTGTCATGGTGAGGGTCAGGAAGCTTCCTGGTCTTCTGCGGTCCACTTTTGTAACGCATCTATTATTTTAGATGCCTGGTCTATGCTTGAAATATTGAATTTGCTTTGCTGCCGGTATTCATTGTTGATTTTGCGGTAGCGGCGAATGGTGTATTTGATGGGCCCGTAGTCTTCCTTTTTGCGGTCATAGTCCTGGTATTTGAACATGATGGTAGACCAGGCACCCTTGGTGAGTATTTCCTTATCCAGCTCTTTTACGAGCAACAGGTCGTCTTCTGAATAGTTGATGGTGATTTCATTGATATCTGAAGCCATTGATGTCTCCCGGGTATATGTGTTGTTTCCTTATGATAATCTCATGGTGTCACGTGCTTGTCAAGCATACGGCGCAGGCGCATAAAAGGTTTATTTTTTATCAAACATCCATTGTCGGACTGATTCAAACATAGTCAAAAAGAGAATAATAACCGCCGCAAAAACAAACAACAATATGAACTGCGATTCTGAAGTGTTATTCAACTCCCCGAACAGGGGTGTTGCAAAACGGGCCTGTATCGATTTTACAGGTTTGCCGTTCCAGTCCTTAAGGTGCTGTGTAAAGGTGACGCTTTCTTCCGATTCGTTGTAGACCGGTTTCATCGGCTGGTGGCCGTTCGGTTCAGACAGATGAAAAGAGCATTCGGTCAGCTTGGCCAGTTCGCTGATATACTTCGGGGTCCATATACGGGTTGCAAACAAATATCCTCTGGGAGGACCCTTCTGTTTCCGTTCTGAGAGAGATTGAATGGGGGCGCTGCGGATTTCCAACAGTCCCGCCGATGTTTCAACAAAAAAGTGATTGAAATAGCTTTTCTTCCCTACCAGGGTGCGAAGTTCTTCCTGGGAAACCGGTAAAGTACGCAGGCGTGTATCGGAAAAGACGGTTGAGGAGTACAGCATAAACAAATCGCTGTCGGTTATCCAGACCGCATCAACACCGAAGCTCGGCAGTGATTCGTCAATAATAAAACGCAGGAGTTGATTGCCCGCCGTCTCCATAAAATTAAGCATTTCCTCGCGCGTGCTGAACTCCAGGGTGAAAATGTCCAGAAGCGACCCCTTAAGCTGCACAATTTTATTAACCAGGGCTATCTTTTCATCGGCCTTGTTTTGAAAAATAAGCCCGGTCTTTTTGTTTTCGTTCTGTTCGATAAAAATCAACCCGCATATGAAGAGAACGGACAAGACCAGAAGAAACAGCACTATCTTGGTTTCGAAGCTGAACACACTGGTATGTTTAAATCTATTTTTCAGCATAACGGAACAATTTTATAGTATTTACCACAGGGAATCCAGTACAATTACAGCAAGATCTTGTGAGTAAAGGGGCGGTAATGTAAAAAATTCACTGAAAAAAAATTAATCGATGTATCTACGGTATAGGGGGTCATACATAAGCTTTTTGATGCTTTCAGTCAGGTTTTCAGGTTCAGGCACCCGGGCAAGTCCCCGTTTATAGGCAACGCCTGCTACGGAAGCGGCAATTTTGGCGGATACGTCCCTGATTCTGCTCAGGGGCGGAAAAATCAGGCCCTTGTCCAAATCCTCCCGGGAAACTTCGTGGGCCAGGACCTTGGCGGCAACAAAAAACATTTCATCGGGCACAACGGCAGCATTACAGGCTATGGCGCCAAGACCTACCCCTGGAAATATGTACGCATTGTTACCCTGTCCGGGTACAAATGTTTTGCCGTGGCAGGTGACGGGGGCAAACGGGCTGCCGCTGGCAAAAATAGCCCGTCCTTCAGTATGCATATATGCTGCTTCGGCCGTGCATTCCGCCTTGGACGTGGGGTTGGACAATGCAAAGATAATCGGCCTTTCGTTGCAGGCTGCCATGGCTTGCAGCACGTCGGAGTCGAATTTCCCCGGCTGGCCCGACACCCCGATAATTGCAGTGGGCTTAAGATCTGTTACGGCGGACAGGAAGTCGGAAAGGTGTTCATAGTCGTGAGCATAGGGTACTTTGTGTTCGGCCAGGTCCGATCTGCACGAAACCACAAGTCCGTGAGAGTCTACAAACCAGCATTTTGAGCAGGCGTCGTTTTCAGAAAGGCCCTCGTCCTGCATGGCAGATACTATCAGATCAGCAATGCCGATTCCCGCTTCGCCTGCCCCTAAAAAAAGAATTTTCTGGTCTTTGAGCGGCCGGTCGGTAATCCGGAGGGCGGAATAGATACCGGCAAGAGCAACAGCGCCGGTGCCCTGGATGTCGTCGTCGAACAGGCAAACCCTGTTGCGGTATTTTTTCAGCAGCCGGAACGCATTGGTGTTGCCGAAGTCTTCCAGTTGGGTAACAGCATTGGGGAATACCTCCTTGGCGGCCGTGATGAATTCGTCGAACAGCTCGTCGTATTCAGGGCGGCTCAACCGGTGGTGACGCTTACCGATATACAGGGGGTCTTTCAGCAGGGTTTCATTGTTGGTGCCTACATCCATGGTCATGGGCAGGCTCATGGACGGATCGATTCCGGCGCAGGCGGTATAGAGTGACAGTTTTCCCACCGGGATTCCCATGCCGTCGGCCCCGAGGTCTCCGAGCCCCAGGATTCGCTCTCCGTCGGTTATGACAATAATGCGGATATCATCATAGGGCCAATTGCGCAGGGTGTCGGCCATGCGGCCCTTGTCGTCTACGGTAATAAAAAGGCCGCGCGGCCTTGAGAATATATGGGCGTATTCCTGGCAGGCCTTACCCACGGTAGGGGTGTAGATAATAGGCATCATCTCTTCCAGGTTATCGATCAGTACCCGGTAAAAAAGTGTTCTGTTCATGTCCTGCAGAGCAATCAAGCTGATGTATTTTTCAAGATCGGTTTTATATTGCCGTATGTTTTCCAGGGCTCGTACCACCTGTTCCTCTTCGGTGTTGACATTCGGCGGCAGCAGGCCCCGCAGCCCCAGCACATCACGCTCATCATCGGTAAAGGCGGTGCCTTTGTTCAAATACGGATCATTAAGCAGATCGACCCCCCTGGGGAAAGTATCGGAATGTCCATGTGCAATAACGTGATGTTTTTTACGGTCCGGCATCGTGGTATCTCCTGAAAAAAGATATGTCTTAATGTTTATACTGCATACTCAATCATCAAGCGGGAAAGAAGGCTCAGCATCCGCGGAAGGTTTAAGTTGCATGCTGATGTTTCATGGTAACAGTCAGAATATTTGAATCGTCGCAGCGGGCATAGTCCAATTGGTCAACCATATTGCGTACCAGGTGAATGCCGAGGCCGCCGACCTGGCGCTCATGTATATTATCGGACAAATCAGGCTCGCCTTTTTGAAGGGGGTTGAATGGTTCGCCCCAGTCGGTGATGATCATGGTGATGCTTTGCGTTTCAAAACTGAACGACAGTTCTATTTCACCTGCATTGTCGATATAGGCATACTTCATCACGTTGGTAAGCAACTCTTCCAGCACCAGTTCCAGCCTGGCGGCGATGCTTTCATCAAGGTTTTGATCCGCCACCTGACGGCGGGCGTATTCGCAAAAACCGGTCAATGAATCCAACGTTGCAGGTAGTCGCAGTGCACCCATGATAAAAACCCGGAAAAGTGGTTATTTAAGTGCTTCCTCAAGTGTTTCGCAAATAGTGAACATGGAGCTGAAACCGGATATCGAAAAAACTTCCTGGACCATTCCGTTCAAATTGCAGAAACGGATTTCGCCCGAATTCGCTTTCATCTTTTTAGCGGTCGACAGGATACTGCGCAGCCCGGCGCTGCTGATGTATTCAAGATTGCTCAAATCGGCAACAAGCAGTTTTTCCCGGGCCTCAACATGGGGTGAACAGGCGTTTTCAAATTCGGGTGCCGTAACGGCATCCATGCGCCCGGTTACTTTTATGACGATAGCGTTTTCCTGTTTGGTGGTTTCGAATTCCATGCGTGTCTCCTTGGTTTATATACATCTGTTGGTTTATGATTTTCTTTGAATAGCAAGTATCGTTATGTCGTCGGTCTGCGGTTCTTCCCCTGAAAAGCTGTTCACCGAATGCATCACCATATGTACCAGTTCTTCTGTGGTTTTAAACGGTTGTTTTTCGACAGTTTTGAGAAGTCGCTCGCTTGAATACAGCTTTTTCTCACCGTTCATGGCTTCGGTCACACCGTCTGTATATACCAAAAGCATATCATTTTCAGCAAGTACAATTTTATTCGTGGAATACGCGCTGTCTTCCATTGCACCAAGTACCAGTCCCCTGGGAAGAGAGAGCCAATCAGGGGATGAACCGCGACGAATCACGACCGGTGGATTGTGTCCGGCATTGGAGTAGGTAAGCTCACCGGTTTTGATGTTTAAAATACCGCAGAAAAGGGTAACAAACATCATGGAATCGTTGTCTATGCTGAGCTCGGCGTTGACCTTTTCCAGTATTTCAGAGGGCTGCATCGCAACATCGGCAAGGCCTTTGAGAAGGGTTTTTGTTACCGCCATAAACAGTGCCGCCGGAACGCCTTTGTCGGAAACATCACCGACACAAAAGAAAAGGTGGTGGTCGTCGAGGAGGAAGAAATCGTATAAATCCCCGCCCACTTCCTTGGCAGGCTGCAGGGTTGCAAAAATATCGAATTCATCCTTTTCCGGAAAAGGCGGGAACCTTTTGGGTAAAAAGCTCATCTGTATGGTATGAGCTATTTTCAATTCGCTCTCAATACGCTCCTTGGCAGCCGTTGTTTCAGCCAGGTCTGCAATGTATTCTTTCAGGGCCGAACGCATCTCGGCAAATGAGTTGGTCAGGTGCCCGATTTCATCATTATGTTTCGGCGTGGGAAGAGTCACGTCGAGGTTGCCCCTGGCTATTTCAACGGTTTTATCGGCCAGGGTGCCGAGAGGCTTTGTAATGGTATCGGAGATAAAGGTGATCAGCAGTACGAGCAGAATAAAGCCGAGCATGCCGATAATGAACACCTTGTTGGTCAGTTTACGTAAACCATGCAGCAGGTCGTCTTCAGGCACGATAACGGCCAGTGACCAGCCGGTGGAACTGACCGGTGCATAATAGAGCCAGGATTTCGTGTCGGTAAAAAAATCGGTCATCGTGGTAAAGCCCGATTCGCCGTGGATCATTTTGCGACCAAGCGTACGCAGTGATTCATCACTGCGGTCTTCGGCAATGCTGAAAATGCTTTCCTGCATGATAAGTTGTTTCTTGGGGTGTGTTACCACTTTTCCGTTGCGACTGATCAGAAACGCGTAGCCGCGAGAATAGATTTTTACCGACGAGACAATTTCCTGCAACCACAGGAGAGATATGTCGGCGGTGATGATGCCCTCTATTATGTCTTCGTTCTGATGACCGCGGTAAAACGGCACGGAAAAAGTGGACATGATAATGTTGCCGCCGCCTTCGTCAAAATAGGGCTCGGTCCAGATGGGCCGGTCGAGCTCGCGGGGTATCTGGTACCAGTCCAGGTCGAAGTAGTGGTACGATTCGCTTCCCAGCATGGTAACGGTTGGAGCGCCGGTCCGGCGGTAACAGTAGGGCGCATAGTAACGCTTTTGTGGGTCGAAGGCATAGGGGGCAAAGGCAATGGCAGAACCGAATATATCTGGATTGTCCTGTATAGTTGATTTCAACAGTCTATTGATATCTTCGGCTGAATGAGGATGATTTTGCATGCAGGTTCTCATGGTGAGCGGCACTTTTTCAGCGGCCCGCAGTACGGTCTCAATTTTAAATACGGTTGCGAGGGCAAGGTTGGCGATGGTATCTTCCAGTTCTTTCAGGATGATGTTTCGATAGCTGAGGTAATTATATGAAAAGGTCGCAATAAAAATGACCGTCGTGGACGTAAGAATCAAAATGATCAGTTTTGCGGCGAGACCGGTGTTTTTTATCATGGCGCAGTACAATCCCTGTAAAAAGATTCAAAACCTGGTGTTTGTGTGATGATGCCGAGTTCTTTAAGCTGTCGTACGACAAACGAAAAGTCGGCTTTGTTCAGAGTGCCCATTTTCTGCATCATCCCGTCCTGAATCATAATGTCGCGCATCCGATCGAGCATCCATCGCTGGTGTGCCCGGTTGGACGGCAGATGCGCATCATATATCTTCTGCATCACAATCTGCACGGCCTCTCCGGGGTTTTCCAGGGCATAACGCCAGCCTTCAAGGGTTGCTGCAACAAATGCTTTGCAAGTTGCAGGATCGTCCAGGTAGGTTTTCTCAAGGCAGTAAATGCCGTCTTCCGGAAAATTGAGGCCGTAGTCGAAGAAAAAGAAAGTGGTCAGCTCATCGGGGTCGATGCCGGAATTGATAATGGTGTGGTATTCGTTGTACCACATAGCCGAAGCCACCTGCACACCGCCCCGCAGAAACAGGTTTACCGTAGTCGACTGGGGCACCTCGTTGACTGTGATGTTGTAATGCTTGAAAAAAGCGCGGGGCTGTATCTGGAACTCAGCTCCCCATAATCCTACCTTCTTGCCGTGCATGTCGACCGGTACCCGTATGCCTGAATCGCTTTTGGCAACCAGCATGAGTGAGGACTGCTGCACCAGTTGGCACAGGTTCACAATGGGAACCCCCTGTGAGCGTTTCAGGATGGCAGTGGAGAGAAACATGGACCCAAACTGTGCCGCACCCTGTTCAACCAGCACCGATGACGGTTTGTCGGGTCCGCCCTGGAGAATTTTAACGTTCAATCCGCGTTTTTTGTAGAGGCCCTTGTTTTTGGCAACGTAATAGCCCGCAAATTGGGACTGTGGAATCCACTGGGGAATAAAGGTTATTTCCTTGAGCGGCTGTGCCCATGCTGCTCCAAACAGGGTGATGGTAAGGAAAAAAATGATTCCAGCTTGTAGCATTGTCGTGGGCATATGTTTTTTAGCGTCAGGGGGTGTTAGTTTTGCCATCTGTGTTTCGTATTTTAGTATGTATCGGAACATCCCGCTAATTGTGTAAAAAAAATGACAGTGCCGGAGAGGGGCCGGTTAGGAACTCAGCGATGTATAAATTAATTAAATATAGCTATAAATTAATATGAAAAAATTAATTATGTAGGTTTTATAATATGAAATGCTATGAAGCGTTTTAATATTTGTCTGGATTTAGTTGCAGATCATATAGAATAATATATTGTGTTGACACGTAAAAACCTAATTTTGTATAATTTAAACAGTAATACAAGGGGCAAATCCCACATAACGAGTAATCACATTCACTATCTATTTTTACAAATTATTCAAATGAGAAGCAGTGCACGAACTGAACAGTTTAATCGGAATTTATTATTAGAGCAATTTTCACAATAGTATAGCCGGGTAGGAGCGGCCCTCGGCCGCGATAAAGGCTTTAAAATCACCATAGTTCATACATCGCACCTAAAGGTGCTCCTACCAAGTGAGTTCGATATTGAGGCTATAGAATTTTGCAAAGTGCTCTAGAACTGATGTTTGTGAACAACACTCTGAAAATTCATGGTAATTCGTGCCGGTACCGGTGGTGCAGAAGTAACTTTTACCGATAACCAGGCGCTCAGCTTCAAGGGGCAGAAGTCATACATCTTAAAACCAATCAGAAAAGGAAATGACATGGGGAAAAGAATAAGTCTTGTAACAGGGGTAATGGTATTGCTTTTTTTGATAACAGTCGGCGGTGCATTTGCGATGGGAGAAGTCGATTCGATTCATCTTGATCTGGACCGTTATACCGTAACCGCACGTCAGGAAACGGTCATACGGGCATGTGCACTCTTTTTAACACAGAATTATGAGTTAGCCGATAAAATCAATGGGTTTGATATCGACGGTGCCACCTTTAGTGTAAAGTCACTTTCATATCCCGCTGATATCGAGATATATGAAGTGACAACAATGGATCCACTGGGAGGCCCTGTCAGGGGCAGTGGTGATGCTTTGTCGATTGGTTCGGTTGGTTCAAAGGAGTTCGCCGTCAAATATCGCAGCAGCCTTGACGAACTGGATTCAGATACCCTTGAGGTTACCCTTGAAAAGGGTACAAGAAAGGTTACCGCACAGGTTACTGTTCAGATTGAGGAGCCTGAGGCAAACTGTTATGTGGTGCGTACCGGGGGAGTTGCCAGGCCGGATGTCCTTGCAGAGATTCCAGCACAGAACAATGACAACGGCGCAGTAAAGAAGGCCGGGCAAGGGGTAACCGTAAGCGTTTTCGCGGCTTATTTACAAGGAAGTACGGGCCGACTGTATTATACAACACGGCTGCCTGCGGGTGCCAACAATTGTACCCTGTATGGCGAGGTAACAACTGGAACAAACGTTTTTGCAACTGTTAATGATGTAACCCTTGTTGACGGATATGCAGATGTGCAGGTTACTGTTGAAGATTTGAAGATACCTGAATATGTAATGTTCAAAGAGAGGCTGCTACCGTCTGTTGGGTTCGGATTTGGTGGATTCAGGGAAAGTGTTCAGCAGCGTCTCAAACCGGTATTTCAAACCGGTATCACCATCACCTATAAGGCTGAATCCAGCATTACTCGTCATATCGGGAGCCAGTCAGGTGATGTGAACAACGATGGAGAAATAACTTTTTCAAAGTCTGAGGTGTTTCCTAAAGAGCATGCATCATTAATCTCTACTGAGCGAGATACAACACATTTCAGACCTGCAGCTCTTGATACCGTGCGATTAACCGGTTTACCGTTAAACCAGATTATCAACGGCAGCACCGGTGCAATGAGTAACGATCTTTACGGGGGTATTCTTGCAACAGACCGGACCCTGGCGGAATACCGGCAGTATGTATCACCTCTTGATGCATGGTTTCTTGCTGATGTGGGCCCGGATACCCAACCCGCCTCTTTCGTAGCAGACGCCGACAGTTTATTCGGAGCAATTATCGGGTATGATGCATATGATAACCCTGCGCCGTTCAGCCCGTCTGCAAGTGCAGGGCAGGGCTTTGTTCTTGGTTTCGGTTCTCCCGGTATGGAGAATAGTATAGCTAATATGTATGGATATGTTATCGGGTCGTCCGTTACGCAAGACCAGGATTACCAGGCATTCATTCCTTTTCAAATCAACAAGCCGGCACATGTGTCCTCAATTACCCAGGTATATATTGCAGGTGATACTTACGGTTCTATCGGCGATACTTACGATGATATTGATTCTGCATCGGAAGGTATGAGTTTTGCCTTCGGCGACTACTTTTCCTATATTACAACTACGGGTTTCTGGGACAATAACTGCGTGAATACCAAAATGACATTTGAGGCCGCTGTTGCAGGTGATAATAATATAGTGATGCAGGCTGTAGATACGTTGACCGGTAAAAACATGAAAATCGGTTTGGAAGATGCTGCCGATCCCGGTACTGAATTTATTTTGACCAGTGGAACCGAACACGAAATAGCGGCATTCAGCGCTGTTGCGGGAGGCTTTAATAATAATACGATATTATTACTGTTTGAAGATGCCGTAACCGGCTCAAAAGTTTCTTTCCCGAAGCACTTAACTTCAGGTATTTACCCGGCTCATCCGCTTGAATACCCGGCATCATTGATTTTACCTGAAATTGAAAAGGCTTCTGTAACCATTGATAAAGAAGAAAACCATGGCACTATTAACGTCGAGCCTTATCGTATGACGTCTTCTATTTCCATTAGTGCGCCGTTCCGCATATTCGACGGGCTGGGAAACGAATATGCACCATTTTATTATAATCTGTTGGGGAATATAGCACCCCAGGCAAGTCTGGAAGATGCCGGAGTAGCAGCCTCAGTGGTGTTGCCGGATGCAAGTGGTGCGCCTTCTGATACGGCATTTCCAGAGGCCTTCGCATTAGTTGATGTTAATACTGTAACGGTTTCATTTGATCCTGATCAAATCACTGCCGGGCAGGATGTTGCATTCCTGAAAGTTACCGCAGGTACGGCTGCGGGCTTTATGAGAATGGATTTGAAATCCACCAAAGGGATTAAAACGCATCTGCCCTTTGTGCCGTTCCCTAATGTGGATGATACGCCGCTGTATGTCATGATGGCCGATCAGAACGGTGATACTGTAGTGCCGGTTACACAGATCTACAGCATCGGCAACAATCCCGGAATTGAAATATTGTATGATTACGACACCGGCAATGCAAAAATTATAGACTCCGACCCATGGCCCCTTGATGGAACATTGAGTATTAGTTCCGAATCTTACGGAGCTAAGGCCATTTTAGCCATCACACCGGAATCCGGCACAATAGAAGTTGGGATTGATTTAAGATCAACGAAATATGCTGATAAGGGCCTGATTGTATCGTATAATCCTGATTTTGAACCGCCCATTGTTGGTGTTCTGACGCCAGTTTTCTGTGGTTTTGAAATAAAAATAACCGATAACAAGGCAGTTAACGGGGCTGCAACAGAAGTTATAGTGATTAATTCACAGGGAGACCTTGTTAACGACCTTTCAATTCAGGCAGCGGACAGCGGTGCATCCTCTACTGTAACAGTTACCAGCCCGGATTTGGTGCCGGGTACCTATTCGGTTACGGTTGTTGCCGTAGATGGTGCCGGTAATCGGTCCGACTCGTTAACACGCACGGTAACTATACATGAATGTAATATACCCGGACCGTTATGTAGCAGTATAGTTCCGACATACGGTATTGCAGGAGACAATAATACAGATATAACCATCACGTCCGGAAATGTATCCTTTGTCGACGGGGTAACGGATTTCACCTTCTCATGCAGTGATATTATCGTGAATGCTGTCAATATCCTTTCCGCCTCTGAAGCTGTTGTCAATATATCCATCTCTCCTGGTGCAGCCGAACAGACCTGCGATGTAACCGTGATAAACGGTAGTGAAACGTTAACGTGTGAGGGTGTTTTTGCAATTTTTCTGCAACATGCATGTGTAAATGATAATTCCGGTGCTCTTGATGTGCAACCAGTGTACGGCAATACCGGTGATATCGTAACGCATACGGTCAGGATTCAGGACGCACCTACAGATGTGCAGGCGTTCGGGTTCGACGTGCTGTATGATCCGGCAGTGCTGCAGTATGATTCCTATACCGCCGATGAGCGCTTCGATGACTATTTTGTCAGTGAATGCAGTGAAGTTGAACCGGGCGTTGTACGGTGCGGCGGTTTTGATGATACGGAGACCATCTTTGCTGGTGAGGATGTAGAAATGTTTACCATCTCATTTCAGGTGCTTGCTGATCCGTGCGTTACCGGGGCTGGCTCTGAATTGCAGTTGGGTAATCTTAAAGACGACTTGGCCGGGTGGAGCACATCCCAGGGGTGTTTTGAATGCCGTTGCGGCTGCGACATATCCGGTGATGGAGACTGCACGCCTCAGGATGGGCTTATGCGTTTGTTGAAGTACTTGGGTGTTGGCGATGAGGGCCTGTGTTACGACATTACCGGCGACGGCAACATCACCCCCGCTGATGCATTATGCTCCTTTAAAGTATATCTGGACAGGGATGATCACTGTCTGATTTATTAAGTGCATTTGAAATAATACAAACAGTTAAAGGTGGATATATGGTATCACATGTCAGGAAGACTACCGGAGTTTGTTTAACGTTACTTGTGTTGATTGTTGCTTGCATTAATACAAGTTTTGCCTCTGAATGCCTAGATGCCGTGGGCGGCAACATTGATGTTGAAGTGCTCACGGCAGGCCCGGGAGAAGATGTAGCCGTTACCATTCGTTTGAATGATACGCCAAACGATGTGTTTGCGCTTGGTTTCGATCTTGAATATGATGCAACCCGTTTTGTGTTTGCCGATACCGTTGTGGAAGACTGCATGGATGCTTTTACGCATTTTGATTGCAGGGAGTTTGCCAGTGGAGTAGTGCGCTGCGGAGGATTTGATACCGGCAGCGGTGCGACTGGAGGCACTACATGTTATGCTGTTACGGTGTATTTTGCAATGAACGAGCAATGTGTGCCCGGTGCATGTGATGATACCTTCAGTGTAAATGCACTGGTAGACGATATTGCATCGTGGTCGGCAACACACGGCTGTTTTTGTTGTGAGTGTGCCTCTGATGCAGATTGTCCGCAGGGCTATGAATGCAAAGGTGGTGTGTGTGCTGAAAAAGTTTCTATGACCGATCCGCCTGATTCCGGGAATCCGGGCGGCGGTGGTGGTTCCGGTCCGGCGACTACGACTGTTCCCAGCGAAACAACAACCACAACAACAATTGGTGGAGGAGACGGTCCTGATGAACCGGCTGTAACCACTACTACAACTGTTCCGGGCTCGGCACCTGAAACATCAACGACCACTACTGTTGAAGATACAGACCTGTGCTTTCTCGAATCCCTTGGGGTGGATGAGAGCGCCCTTGCAACGCTGCGCCGGTTTCGAAGCAGTCGGATGCTTTCTTCCAAAGAGGGGCTGCTGCTGGTTACGCTGTACTATCGGCACAGCAGTGAACTCAACCATATACTGTATACTAATCCTGAACTTGGGGAACTGGTACGTGTTTATGTAGAGAATGAGTCTGTGGTTCTGGACAGGGGTTTGCAGTCCGGTAACAGCGTTGTTTTAAGTGCTGATAAACAGCAGAAGCTTATCTCTATTCTCAAAAAGATACGTGTACACGCAAAGCCTGCTTTGCAAAAAAGTTTAGCAATACTGATTAAACAGGTACAACAGAAAACTTTTATGAATAAGGTCGGCTGCTCAATAAAATAGAAGAATGCCATGAGTATAAATGCTTATTTTTTAATTTCTGGTTATGTTTTCCTTTGCAGGGGAGACTATTTTTATTGAAAATTAATTTTATAGTGCTATAAATATGTACAGGGTCTGTCCCGGAACACAAAGCGGCTGCAAAGCTGATTGGGTCCGCGGGATAAGGCGTTAGCGGCTCGATAGGTAAAGTTTGGCGACGGCACCTGTCGGGCCATTTTTTTATTTTACAGCTCTTATGTATCTTGCCGCCTTCTGAGTGATAAACCATCCAATTCCTCGCTTTTTATTCTTTCCCGTTTAAAACTTTCGACACGTCTTATATACCTGCTTTGCGCTTTAAGATGGGTTGTGGTACATTTTTGTAGGAACCGAGATTTGCCGTTACATGGCATTTAGTTCATATGCCGGCTATTCATTGCTATGAAGAAAAAAAACAAGAATCAGTCGAATACTCAAACTTCTGCAATGGTGTTGCAGGACCTTACAGGACCCTTTCGAGCCATAGCAGAGTCAACGCCCGATGCTGTGGTGATTACCGACCACAACCTCAATATTATATTCTGGAACAACGGTGCTGAAAAAATATTCGGATACACCGCTGATGAAGTAATAGGCATGCAAAGTACTATGCTCTCGCCCAAGCGTTATAAAAAGCTTGTAGCATCGATAACGGCAAAGGCTCGAAAGGATGATATTGCCCGGTATCCCGGGAAAACAAGCGACATGGTCGGCATTAAAAAGAATGGTTCAGAGTTTGCCATAGAAGTGTCCAATTTTTTCTGGAAGCAGGAAGGGGCCTTCTGCTATGGTGCTATTATTCGTGATATTACCAGGCGGAAAAAGGCTGAAATGGCCCTGGAGGAGGCTCGTAACGTCCTGGAAGACCGTGTAAGGGACCGTACCGCAACGCTCACGAAAACCAATGAAGAGCTACGAACAACAATTGCCACCCTGAAAAGAGCAGAGCGTGAACTTCAAAAAAAGGGGACCGAACTCAAAAAGAAAACGGCACACCTGGAGGAGGCCAATATTGCGCTGAAGGTATTGCTTCAGAAAAGAGATGAAGACCGGAATGATATGGAGGAAAAAATACTCTCAAACGTACGGGTACTGATCGATCCATACCTTGATAAACTGAAGCATTCCTGCAGGAAATGCGATAGGAATATGTATATTGATATCCTTGATGCACACCTCAAGGACATCACAGCGCCCTTCGCTAAGCGCCTTGCATCGTCTCAATTCAACTTTACGGCCTCTGAAATTCAGATTGCCAAGTTCATTCGGGCAGGCAAACGTTCAAAAGAAATTGCAGACCTTCTGAATGTGTCCGTTAATACCGTGAAGTTTCACCGCAACAATATTCGTAAAAAACTCGGCATCAGTTCCAGTAAGAAAAGCCTCCAGGCGTTTCTGGCCCAATTTGAAAAGGAATAGTATTTTACTATTCCTTTGCCACCCTTTATTCAACCTTTACACCCAGATGCTTCACAGGAATAATAGAGGAAGGGGACATCGACTATATGTGCGCGCGTACCGCTATTATGAAAGGAGAATTTCGTGGATTATGATGTAATAGTTGTTGGAGCCAGCCCTTCGGGACTGACCTCTGCCATGACGGCCGCAAAGGATGGTTTTTCGGTGCTGCTTGTTGAAACCAAGGCAACCATAGCCCGTCAGACACGGCCCTGTTGTTCAATGTGGCTTTTGGAGCCTGGGTTTCATAATGAGACCTGGACGTTTCAGCACGATAGAATATGCTTCCATCGTGGTGATTTCTCAATACCCTATACCGGCAACGTAGTTGATCTGTACCGCAGTGTGCGCATAGCAGCCAACGGCAATGCCCTTGTGATGGGTAAAAAGATGATGCCGGTCGGCAAGGTGATCGACAAATCAAAACTGCTGGAAGGCCTCTTGGAAAGTGCTCTTCATGCAGGTGTAACAGTGCGTA
>JANQGV010000058.1 GCA_028282925.1 Thermodesulfobacteriota bacterium | reverse complement strand
AAGCGCTAACCGAAAAGCTTTGAGCAATTCTGGCAGGGTGCGGTTATAAGACGCTGCGCGTCTTCTCCTACTTTTCTTTGTTCGCCCCAAAGAAAAGTATGCAAAAGAAAAGGCGCCCTGCAACTTGTCCCGCCGTAGGCGGGATACCCTCGCGGCACGATTTCAGTCGGCGGGTCAACAAACTCGCCCCTGAAATGCGGGGCTCAAACATGTCGACCCTTGTCTCCTCCTGAAATCGTTGCACTCGGCTGCATTGCAATGGGATTAAAAAAGCCCGTAATTAATCAACAGAAAAAAATTTTTTAATCAATGCTGCATGTACTACAGTAGAGTTTTTCAAGCACCCCTTTGGGGTTCTTCCTAAAGCCTCGCTCTAGAGGTGAGGATAATTACTCATCCTTTCAGGTTGAAGAAAAGGCGGGCGTTGTCCCGGAACAAACGTTGTGCTTCAGCCGTATTCGGTGCTGTTTTTGCATAGCCGTGCAGGTCGTCGAAAAGTTCGCTGCCTGAATCGGTGTTAAGCATAATGCGATTATATCCGTTTTGATGAGTGGCCAGAATGTGCTCCAGTTCGGCGACCGATGTTTTCTGCGGACTGAGTGTAATACCGGCCCAATATCCTTCCTGTAACACCCTTCCGATAGTTTTTTCCGTACAATGGTCAATGACAACCGCATGGGCACAATCCCGGTGTTTGTGAAGCAGTGAAAGAATTGAGTCGGTTATCTCCTGCTTGTTCATGCGGGGAGTATGTACCCCGACAATTTTATTGCGCCTGACGACTTCAGGAAGCATCGCCAGTTGGGCGCTGAAGATTTGCAATTCCTGCGGCGCCCCTGTTTCAAGGCCGATTTCTCCAATGCCGAGACAGCGTTCATCATCAAGAGAGGGAAGCAGGGTGCTGGATACGGCGTCCGGCGACAAGCCCGAAGGAATGTTGCGCGGATGAATGCCGGTCAGGTAAAAGCAGGGGAGTCCCTGTGCAGACAAACGGTGTATTGTTTTCTGCTGACGCTGCAGATACATTTGTAAGTCTTTGTGAGTTTTGATTCCGCAACCGAAAGCCCATGAAATCGGTATGCAGCCCGTTTGCTTCAACCATGTTATGCGTTCAGGATGCCGGTCGGCAATAATATCCAGATGAACGTGGCTGTCGATATAGGTAATGGGGTCGGCAGGGTTTAACATCAGTTCTTTCGCGGTTGTAAAATTTCTAAACCCAAGGCTTTCAGCCTTGCATTCCGAATAGATCATAGTATTTCGATGGGAATACGCTTATACGACGCTACGCGTCTTCTCCATACTTTTCTTTGTTCGCTCCAAAGAAAAGTATGCAAAAGAAAAGGCGCCCTGCAACTTGTCCCGCCTTAGCAGGCGGGATACCCTCGCGGCACGATTTCAGTCGGCGGGTCAACAAACTCGCCCCTGAAGAGCGGGGCTCAAACATGTCGACCCTTTTTTCCTCCTGAAAGCGCTGCACTCGGCTGCGCTGCAATGGGATTAAGGAAGCCCGTAACTAGCAACGGTAAATACTTTAAGTAAGTAATGCTGCATGTGCTGTGGTAGAGATTTAAAGCACTCCTTTAGGGTGTCTTTCTAAAACCACGCCCTATGGGCGAGGGGTACTGTCTATTTGCGCTCGTTACACATCCTGGGGTATCTTGAGCAGCAGGTATTCGTCGCGCATGGATTCGGCGCGGTTCTGCCTGACAATACCTTTGGTTTCCGCCCGCAAAAGAATTACATCCGCCAGGGTTTGGGACAGTTCGGGGTCGATGGGCTTGACCCGGCCGAGAAGAACCGATGCAAAAGGTGACCAGCGGGCGCCGATGCTTTCCAGATACAGGACAAACTGATCCTTATAAAATCGTTGCTGTTCGTGCGTGGACTGGTATTGCGCCTGGGAGCGGATAAAATCGTTAAATAGTCTGTTTTGTTCGATTTCAAGCTGCAGTTTTGATTTTGAGGCGGTTTCACGGCCGTGCCAGAGGCGGTAAAGCAACCACGTTGCAGCAGTTATGAACAGTACGGCAATCCAGATTGAAATAAAAACAGGATCATGGGCTTTTATGAGTGTGCCTAAAACCGGATGTGACGCGGTAATGAACGGGAACAGCCATAGCAGGGTGCAGATGAGCGAGAAGAGCAGTAAAACGGTTTTTGGTGTTCTACCCGTCCGGGAAGCCTGAGAAAGCCTTTTCGCAACATGTTCGGCAAGGCGGGCCTCCAGTTGTTTTTTCTGTTTATCCGGTGTTATTGTGCTGATTACCTTAGCCAGAGCCGTTATATCTTCGGCAGGTAAAACAGGCGGGCGGTTTTTTGCATCGTTGAGAAATGCCAGGGCTTCCGTGAGTTGCAGCACTTCATCGGTGGCACTGTTCTCAGAGCCGTTGGGCTGCATGTCCGGGTGCAATTGTTTTAACCGCCGACGCAGTTCGCGCCTGATATCGTCCGGCTGATCATCAGCGATTGCAAAAAAATGCTGGATCTCTTTAATGCTGCTGAAAGGCATATACTTTTTTTACCTGAAGAAAAAGTTTATTATTCCAGTACGTCAATACACGTCGTCGGGGCGGTCTGCTTCCGACTATATCTCCACCCCGAGAAACTGTCGGATCAGAAAGCCGATTCCAAAACTGATACCGGCTACGCCCAGGCTCAGACACGCCATTTCAGTAAACCGTTTTTTGAAGGGCAGATCCTTTGCAACAGCAATATAATACGTGAAAAGGCCGATTATTGCAATTGCCGCCGTCAGTGTGCATGCCAGGCAGAAAAAGTAGTTCTCGAATATCAAATAGGGCCAAATGAGCACAAAAACGGTTGCCAGGTAGGCCGTTCCCGTGTAAACCGAGGCGCGTAAAGGATTTTTATCGTTTTCTTCGGTTTTGATCGACAGGTATTCCGATGTTGCCATGGACAGCGCCGCGGCGATACCGGTTATCAGACCGGTCAGGGCAATGACACCGGTGTTTTGCAGGGCAAGGGTCAGCCCGGCCAGGGCTCCGGTCAACTCGACGAGGGCATCGTTCAGTCCCAGTACCACAGATCCGGTATAGCGCAGCCGCTCTTCATCGAGCATGCCGATAAGGGCTTTTTCATGTTCATTCTCATCGCCGGCTATGGATGCCGCTTCACTGATGATCCCCTGCATCAGGGTATAGTTTTCCTGCGCATTTTCTTCTCCGTTTTCCATAAGTTTGATGCCGAAGGTAAAACCAAAAAGGCGGCAGATGAGATAAAACCACCAGACTTTTATCCAGTTGGGGCCGACATCGGTTTGGGTGTACTGTTTCCAGTCTTCATAATGGCGCAGTTCATCGCCGGCAATCTGTTCGAGAATGCGCTTGTTTTCGGCAGATGATACGCTGCGAGCGAGCCGGTGGTAAATGTGATATTCGGTGATTTCGTTTTTTTGATAGACATGCAGGGTTTTTACTATGTCGGCGGAAATGGTCATGCAACAGCTCTCCAGGGGTATTTCGCGCAGGGATGCTGATCAATTCCTGTAATAATATCCAAGCCGCCCGCTATGTCAATGCCTATTTTTAACGCTTTTATAAAGAATAAAGATGCGGGAGGTATCGATGGTGTAACGGTATTACGTGTATACCTCAATCCGGTTACGGCCCGCTTCTTTGGCTTTGTAAAGAGCTTGATCGGCCCTGTTGATCAGATCCGTCATGGATAACCGGTTGTCTTCCATTTGGGCGATTCCGATGCTGACGGTAATCTGGAAATGGACTTCATTGAAAGCAAAAGCGTGGTTTGCCACGGCTTTTCGAAAACGCTCGCAGACAAGTGCGGTGCTGTCGCAATTGGTGTTGGGCAGAATTGCCAGAAATTCCTCGCCACCATAGCGGCCGAGACAATCGGCCGTTCGCATGTTCTTGGTCAGCAGTTTTGCGACTTCCGTCAGCACAACATCACCGGCCGCATGGCCGTAGGAGTCATTGATTTTTTTGAAATTATCAAGGTCGATCAAGCAGACGGTCAGTTCGCCGCCGTACCTGGATGTGCGGGCAATATCGCGCTCCAGGGCTTCGGTGCAATACCGGCGGTTGTAGAGTTTGGTCAATTCATCGGTTGTCGCCATTTCAGCCATTTTACCCATGGCGGCCCGTATTTCCATCTGGAGCCGCTGTTTCTCAAGGATATTGTTAATGCTTTGATGAAGTGATTCCCCGGTAACTTCTTTTTTGTTCAAATAATCGGCCGCACCGGCCTGGATGGCCTGGGAAGCGGTCACTTCATCAGCGTGGCCGGTTATAACGATGACCGGTGTCGGGCTGTTGTTTTGCCTGAGAGCCTCCATAACATCGAAAGCATTTCCGTCAGGTAACACATGGTCAAGCAGGATCAGGTCATAATCTTCTTCCTCGATCATCCTCCGGGCAGCGGCACAGTCAGGTGCATTATAGGCCTGCATGCCCGGATTTTTCTTGATGATTCTATTCAGTAACTCAAAAAATTCAGGAGAGTCCTCGACCGAAAGTATTTTGATCTTCTGGTCGAAATTTATAATGGAGTTGTTGCTTACATACGGAACCGTCTCGACCCTGCGCACATTCTGAATTTTGCGCACAATATTTTCAATTCGCTTGCCGGCGTCTTTAACCAGGCGGAGGTCGTCGGGCAGCTTCTCCGGGTCCTGCAGGTGTAAGTTGATAAGATCAATGCCGCCCAGCAATGCAGTCAGCGGCTGGTTCATTTCATGGGCGGTGGCCCCTGCCATCTGGAGCAGCAGCTTCAAACGCTCTTCTTCAATAACCGATTTTTGCTGCTCGACAATGGTTTTATTGGCTTTTTGAAGCTCGTCTACGGCACGGGAGAGTTCCAGGGTCGTTTGCTCATATGCCTTTTTCTGGCGGTACAGGTTGAGGAATATCTGTACCTTGCTTTTAAGAATATATTCGTCCAGGGGTTTGAACATGTAATCGACGGCCCCCTGTTCATAGCCCTTGAAAATATAGTTGTGGTCTTGGTTGACGGCACTGACGAAAATAATGGGTACGTCTTTTGTCGTATCCCTGCTGCGCATGAATTCGGCGGTTTCAAAACCGTCCATGTCGGGCATTTGTACATCAAGGAGTACCAGGGCAAAGTCATGGCCGAGCATATGCGTGAGGGCCTCGTTTCCCGAGGTCGCGGTTACGGTTTCAACGCCAGGGCTTTCAAGCAGGCTCTCCAGAGCCAGGAGGTTTTCCGAACGGTCGTCGACCAGCAGGATTTTTGCCGTTTGCATTGACTGCATCAGTGGACTCTTTCATGGGTTACGTATTCATCACAGGGCACTTAAGAAATGCCCGATCTCTTCCAGTTTCAGCACATAATCGACTTCAACGGCTGCCAGGGCCGCCCGGGGCATGTACGAGGCTTCAGCCGTTTGCGGGTCCTGCACGATGGTGAGGCCCCCTGCATCCTTTATTTTTTTCAGACCCCGGCTGCCGTCGACACTGGCCCCGGTCAGTATGACCCCTGCAAGGGCTCGGCCGTACGCATCGGCGGCGGTTTCAAAAAGCACATCAATGGACGGCCGGGCGTAATTAACCGGCGCATCAATGGACAAAGCCAGGGTCCGGTCGTTCTCAATCAGCAGGTGATAGTCCGGCGGGGCCACGTAGATCGTGCCCGGGACAAGCTTTTCCTTATCTTCGGCCTGCTTGGCCGGTAATGCGCATTTACCGGCCAGAAAGTGAGCGAGAAAACCACCGGAGGTTGCCGCTTCATGCTGAACGATGACGACCGGCAATGAAAACCCTGCATCCAGCACCGTCAGGACCTTTTGTAACGCCTCCATCCCGCCGGCGGAGACCCCGATCACAATGCATTCGTGTCTGAAGGGTCGAGTGGTCATTTTTTCCGGTATATTTTTTCTCTGGGAATAATGTGATCAAACCTGTCGGCGTATTCCGACAAACCGATACTCTCTTTCGATCCGAGACACAGGAAACCGCCCGGCGGCAGACTTGTGTGGAACAATTGAAAAACACGGTCCTGCAGTGTACGGTTAAAATAGATCAGGACATTGCGGCAGATAATGATATTCATTTCACCGAAGTCGCTGTCGGTCACCAGGTTATGGTCTGAAAAAACCACATTTTTTTTTAACGACTGATCAATGATGGCATTATCATACCGGGCGGTATAGTAGTCGGTAAAGGAGGCAGCACCGCCGGCCAGTTTGTAGTTATGGGTGCTTTGCCGTATTGTTTCGGCCGTATAGATTCCTTCTTTTGCCTGCTGGAGCGCTTTTTCGTTGAAATCGGTTGCATAGACTCTGCATGCATCGTACAGCCCTGTTTCTTGCAGTATGACGGCGACGGAATAGGCCTCTTCCCCGGTTGCACACCCGGCAATCCATATTTTTATAAACGGGGTACCCTGCAGGGCCGGCAGTACCTTTTCGCGCAGGGCTTTGTAGAACGAAGGATCACGGAACATTTCAGTCACATTGATTGAAAGGTCCATGAGCAGCGTTTCAAAAAAATCGAGATCATAGAGGAGCCGGTGCTGCATATCGGCCAGGGTAGGAATGTTTTCCAGGTCCATTTTGCGCACGATCCGCCTTTTAATGGATGCACAGGCATAATTCCTGAAATCATATCCGTATTTCAGATATATTGCTTCAAGAAGCAATTGTATTTCAATCGACTCGTTCTGTTTTTGCTCGCTATGCGGGTCGTCCGGGACCGACTGTATCATGTTTTACGCCCTGTTTGATATTTCTTGACCGCTTAACCGTCTCACCCATACAGCCATACCCTCAGCATGGACAGGAGCTTTTCGGTGTCGACCGGCTTCGCCAGATAATCGTTTGCGCCGGCTTCGATGCATTTTTTCCGGTCGCCCGCCATTGCTTTTGCGGTCAGGGCAATGACGGGGAGATGCCGGTACGCAGAGTCTTTTCTGATGTTTTGCATTGCCTCGTAGCCGTCCATTTCCGGCATCATAATATCCATAAGCACCAGGTCTACGCCGTCGGACTCCTTAAGCCGGTTCAGCCCGTCCTTACCGTCTTTTGCAACGATGGTTTTGATTCCCTTGTCCTCAAGCACGTTACTCAAGGCATAGACGTTGCGCATGTCGTCGTCCACAATAAGAACGGTTTTATTGTGGAAGGCGGTTTCCTTATCATGCATCAACTGCAGGATACGGCGCTTTTGCAGCGGCAAATCCTGTTCAATACGGTGTAAAAAGAGGGTTGATTCATTAATGAGTTTTTCGGCTGATTTGGTCCCCTTGATGATGAGTTTTTCCGCGTACTGATTTATCATGCTTTCTTCCCGCCCGGTAAGCTCTTTACCGGTATACACAATAACAGGGATATAGGGTATGGTATCATCGTCCTTGATCTTTTTGAGGAAGTCGACCCCGGATATATCCGGCAGGCCGAGATCGAGAATCATGCAGTCGAACGCCTTTTTTTTCAGCAGCGCATATGCGTCATTGCCGTTGGCGGCTTCAGTTGTTTTGACATCACCATCGCCGATCAGTTCAACAATGCTTTTACGCTGCGGGTCGTTATCTTCTATTACCAGGAGGGTCTTGACTTTTCTAGCCAGCATTGATTCTATTTTCTCAAAGGCCGTATCGATCGCAGACATGGTAACCGGTTTTGTTATATAGCCGATGGCCCCCATTTTGCGTGCATCTATTTCCTTATCGTATCCTGATATGAAATGAACGGGGATATGCCGTGTTTCGGCATTTTCTTTCAGGCGGGCCATCACCTCCCAACCGTCCATGCCGGGCAGGTCGATGTCCAGAATAACGGCGCTGGGCCGGTAATAATCGGCAAAGTGAAGACCGGTCTCGCCGTCTCCGGCAACGAGCACCCTGAAATCACGTTCCCGGGATAATTCACACAATGTTTTTGCGAAATTCGGGTCATCTTCAACGATAAGGATTGCTTTGTCACCCGGCGATATTTTTTTCCTGTCATCGGGAATCAGTTCCGGCTCCGTGGAGGGTTTGCTTTGCACCGGCTCCGGCTGCATGGTTACAATGGGTTGGCGGGCTGTATCGGGAGCAGGTGCAGAGTTTTCTTGCCGGGTGTTTTCAGGGAGAAAAAGGGTGAATGTGCTGCCCTGTCCCGGCTCGCTTTCCAGATGTATGTCACCGCCGAGGCGCCCGGCAAGCTCTCTGGATATGGCGAGACCGAGACCGGTACCGCCGTACTTTCTGCTGGTTGTGCCGTCGGCCTGCTGAAAGGCCTCGAAAATATTCTTGTGGTTGTCGACAGAAATGCCCGTACCGGTATCGGAGACGTTGAAAGCAATGGTTTTTTCAGGATGGTTTCCGGCAGGCAACCGGGTTTGCGGAGCCGGTCGACCTACGCTGAGGGTTATCTGCCCTTCTGTGGTGAATTTAAATGCGTTCGACAGCAGGTTTTTAATGATTTGCTCCAACCGTTGACGATCAGTACATATCTCTTCAGGACTTTCGGGACTGATTGTTATTGAAAAGGCAATATTCTTTTGCTGTGCGAGGTGCTTGAAGTGCCGCTCCATGCGCCGGGTAAACTCTTTCAGCGAGATCGCTTCGTTATGAATTTCAAATTTGCCCGATTCTATTTTCGACAGATCAAGAATTTCGTTGATAAGCTCCATGAGTTCGGTCCCGGACGAGTTGATGGTCCGGGCGAACTCAGTCTGTTTCTGCGTCAACCGGCCGGCCTTGTTTTCGGCCAACATTTTCGAGAGCAGCAGAATGCTGTTGAGAGGCGTGCGCAGCTCATGGGACATATTGGCCAGGAATTCAGATTTATACTTACTGGACATTTCCAGGTCCCGTGCTTTTTCTTCAATGAGTTTGCGCGCCGTTTCCAGCTCCCGGTTTTTGTTCTGAATGGAGGTCTTCTGTTCTCCAAGCAGCCTGGTCTGTTCCTGCAGCTCTTCGTTGGTCTGGCGCAGTTCTTCCTGCTGGGCCTGGAGTTTTTCTTCCGAGGCTCTCAGGGCGCCGGTCTGTTCGGCCAGTTCCTCGTTGGTCTGGCGCAGTTCTTCCTGTCCGGCCCGCAAATCTTCCGTTTGCTGTTGGGTGCGGGTCAGGAGGGCCTCCATTTGTTTGCGGGCTGTTGCCGAATCAAGGGCAATGGAGATGTTTTCCGCGACGGTATGCAGAAAATCGATTGCCTGGTCCGACAGCTCACGGACGGTTCCCAACTCGATGATGCCGGTAAGGGTGCCGGCATGCTTCAGCGGCATCACAACGACATTGCGCGGTATGGTGTCACCGATTGCCGAGGCTATCCGGGTGTAATCTTCCGGCAGGTCGGTGACCGATATGATTTCACGCTCAAGCGCGGCCTGTCCGACCAGACCCTCGCCGGGGCGGATGACATTGCCCAGTTGTTTCCGCCTGGTGAAGGCGTAACTCCCGGTCATCCGCAGTTCCTGTTCCTCCTGATGATAGAGATACAGGGCGCCTACCTGGACGCCCAGGTATTTTGACAGAAACGTTATAATGTTGTTACTCAGCGCGGCAATGTCCTGGTAAGCGAGCATTTTCTCGTTCAGCTCGTTTTGCCCGGTTTTGATCCAGTTTTGACGCCGGTTTTCTACGCCGGATTCACGCAACGCCGTGGTCATGCCCTGCAACGCCCGGCCCAGCTCATCTTTTTCCGAGCGTAAATTGATGTCTTGAGAGTAATCGCCGAGGGAGAGGGCCCGGGCCTGGGACATAATCATGTTGTTGGAAGCGACGATACTGTTGAAACATTCAATGATCCGGCCGACTTCATCACTGCGCCTGTTGTCAAGCGCTGTAGCTGCCGATCCGTCGGCCACATCCGTGGCCAGGGGGATGAGTTTTTCAAGGGGAGCGGTGATACTGCGGGCAATGGTCCATGAGATTGCGATGCCCAGAACAGCGGTTGCAAGCACAAGCGCCAGCATGGTTGTGATGTTTGCGGCCCTGGTTCTTTCGGCGTTCCGGTAAAAGGTTTCAGATGTTTTGCCGGCAAAGTCGACCATGATCTGCATTTTTTTATCTATGGAGTCCATGTGTGGGGCACTCTTGTCCCGTGTGGCGGAGGCGGCCGCAAATGTGTCGCCTTTTTTTGTCAGTGCAATAATCTCTTCGCGGATGCCGCGCCAGTCCATGAAGGCCCGGCGTGCCTTGTCGACATCGCCGGGATCGCCCAGGAACCGCTCCGTTACGATGCCGAAAAGCCGCAAGGTGTCCTGCTCGTACGTCTGGATGCGGGCCGCGGCTTTGTCTATCTCTTCCTTGGAACGGGACAGGGCTATGTCTTTCATGAACCTGTCCATGGCATTAATGTTTGCTTTGATCTCACGGACGGCGTTGCTGACGACGAGGGGGTGGTCATACATTTGTGAGGCAATGTCGGCCTGGGTGTTCATCTTGACGACGGCAACGACTCCCAGCAGAACAGCCAGTAGAATAACCAGTCCAAAGCCTGCCAGCAGCCGCTGGCCTATTTGTAATCCGCCCATGTGTGTTCCTCTCCTGTTGTATCACTGTGCGCTACCGCCCAAAAAGAGGCGCGACACTGCTGCTTCGGCCACGTGCGACCGGCATGAAAACCTGATAAAATTAGTATCAAAAAATGCCAATATCATGCCACTATCACAAATCGGTTACTATTTTTAATTACTTAAGTTAGAATAGTATATTATGAAGTTATCCCGTTTGTTTTCCGGCAACCTTTGTGGTCTGTTTTGTCTTGCCGGGCGGGATTTGTCCGCAGGCAGTGGACAGGGTGCCGTTATGCGGACCTGTTCCTGTGAAAAAAAGGCTGGCATGCCGCGGTAATAAAAAGGTATATTGAGCGGATAAACCGATACACGGGGCCGGCAACGAATGGTTTCCGGCAGAAATCGCATGTGACGCTGTGCCGGGTTCCGGAGCACCCGGCAGGCAACACATCGTATACAGCACTACCTACAAAAACAGGAGAACGGTATGACATATGACCTTATAGTGGTCGGGGCCGGGCCGGGGGGGCTTTTGGCCGCCAAAACCGCCGCGGAACAGGGGTTGAAGGTGGCCGTGATTGAAAAGCGCAAGGATATCTCCAAAATAACCCGCGCCTGCTGCGAACAGTTTATTATGGACGAAAACTACTCAGGAGACACAATAGAGGTTCTCAGCGATAGAATAGTATTTACCAAAAACGGATTCGACGTTTCCTACGACGGCCCTAAAAAAGACATACATGATAAATACTATATCTCCCCGGGCGGCAAAACTATCCATTTTGCCTATGAAGACCGCAGGCCGATTGTGGTTAAGTTCGACAAAGGCCGCTTGCTGGAGGGGCTTATGCAGGAGTGTTCGCAGGCCGGTGTGCGCTTTTTTATGGGGACGGTCGCTTTTGGTGCCGGTGACGAGGAAAAGGGTGTTGAAATTGCCGTTATGCACGATGGGCATCACGAGATTATGAAAGCCCGCAAGCTGATTGCCGCCGACGGGGTCAATACCGGTGTGGGGGAGGCCCTGGACATCAACAAAGGGCGTCGGTATTTTGCCACGGCCCTGTGCATTATGTATTACCTGGAAGGTATCGGTGTGTACGATCCCACGGCCATGAAAACCTATTTCGGGCGCAGCTACAAAGGGCTTGCCCCTATTATGATCGGCCCGTCAATCGAGAGTGAAGAGGTGGGATATGTCATCTGTACCGGAAATAAACAGTATCCACCACCGGACATATTCAACAATGTTACCACGGTGGGTGCTCTGGCCCCGGAATTTCAAAACGCACAGCTCGTAAAAAAAGTCGGTTGCAGTATTAAAACGTTCAGTCCACTGGCAGTGCCCTGGAAAGGTAATACGTTGTTCGTGGGTGATGCGGCCGCCTATGTTGAAGTGGAAACCCAGGGTGCGCTCATGTGCGGTTACCGGGCCGGCCATGCTGTTGCCGAAGAAATTGCCGGTTACGGCGGTTTTGATGCATATACCCGCTGGTGGCAGAGTTCTTTTGAGTTCCTGGGCGAGGATTTCATGCGAGTTGCCCAGGGATTTGCGCTGGTTCCCAAATACACCGATGAAGAACTCGACTTTTTATTCGGACTGATAGAAGGAGAGCGCCTGGAGGGTACCTATAACCAGTACCGGTCCCCCAAGATTATGTGGGATGCACTTTTCAGGCACAGCGAACAGATTCAGGCGGAACGGCCCGAGGTGTATGAAAAGATGACCGGTGCCCAGGCGTCGCTCAGCGATATGCTGTGAACCGTTCGTGCCCGACTGCACCATAAAGAAACGTAACCAACTCGCTCGAAACGACGGAAGGAGTTTTTAAATATGGCGGTAAAAATCGATACCGACGTATGTGTAGGGTGCGGCTGCTGCAGCGATGTCTGCACGCCGGGTGCTCTTGAACTTCGAGAAACTGCAGAGGTGAACCAGGCTTTCTGCATAGAGTGCAAGCAGTGTATCGACATGTGCCCGGCGCTGGCAATACGTCTGCCAGCAGCGCAGGAATAAAAAGGGAAAGAGGTGGTGAGAATGAAGCGCGATAAAATGATTGTGGTAAATCTCAGCACAAGAACAAGAGGTGTGCAAGCCATGCGTGAGGACCTTGAGCGAGACTACATGGGCGGCGAAGGGGTACGGGTGCGCACGTCAACTATGGGCAACTCGGCGACGGGTTTTTTTACGGTTATGCTGTGCTGTATGGTTTTGGTGATATCGGGTTGCACTGTTTCATCAAAAAATACGCTGACCATTCTGTATACCGGCGATACCCTTGGGAGCATTGACCTCTGCGGCTGCAGCGCAGAAGTGGTAGGTGGGCTCACCAGGCGCGCAGGATACATTAAGAGCATACGGGAACAGGCGAAAAACATTCTTGTTGTTGATGCAGGCAATGTTTTTTCAAATGCGGGGCTGCAGGAGCAGCTTAAAGCCGATCTGACAATAGAGTCGATGGGTGCTATGGGCTATGATGCGCTCAATCTCGGCGACAATGATTTTGTTTTCGGCGCCGACTACATCATTAAAACGGCCCGCGCCCATGACGTGCCCGTTGTCAGTGCGAATATTGTTTATGCAGATTCGCAGAAAACCATTGCCGCTCCGTCTCATATTGTTACCTTTGACGGTCTGACCGTCGGAGTTACCGGTGTAGCAGCAAAAAAATATACAGATGATATTATTGAAGCAGACAATACCACTGCTTCCGACCTGTCTGTGACGGATGAAACTGAAATGCTCCAGGCGCACGTTGCACGCCTTCGCGCAGAAGTTGATGTTGTTGTGGTTGCTGCAAACGTCGGGCTGGGCGAGGCAAAAACACTCGCCAAAACGGTTGAAGGTATTGATGTTATTATTGCGGGGCACGGCATAGATGAAATATCGGTGCCGTTGCGGGTAAACGGCGTCGCCATAGTTAAGGCCGGTTACTTTGGGGAGAACATCGGGAACATAAGACTCACGTTGGACACGAATAAAAAAATTATTTCCACCGATGGGGAGCTGATAACGCTGGATGCAGACATTGAAGAAGATACGGATGTTCGGGAGCTTTTTGAGAGATATTACAAAAGCCTGGAAGGCTACAAGGACGAACTGTTCGACATACCGCAGCAGGAGCCCGCGGAAGGCGGTTACTATGCCGGGGGCGGCTCATGCGAGTCCTGTCACGGCGACTATGCCGACTCCTGGCGGAATACGCCGCACGCCCGGGCGCTTGATTCCCTTGCGGAAGTGTATCAGGACTATAATCCCGAATGTGTCGACTGCCATGTGACGGGTCTGGGGTATCTGGGAGGGTTTGAGCGGCCGGACCTTACGCCTGAGCTGGCCGGGGTGCAGTGTGAGATGTGCCATGGGCCGGGAGGGGAGCACGTGGAAAACGGTGCAAAGCCTTCCGGGGCTATTACTTTTGAAACCTGTATCAAGTGCCATACCGAGACACGAGATCCGGCCTTTGATTTTGAAACAGACAAGGGCTTTGTCGATCACAATGGCTAGGTATGTTTTTTTAATACAGGGGTATAGCTGGAGTGGAGAATAAAACAGTTCTGCTTTTTTGTTTCGCAATAACGTTCTATACCGCCTATGTTGCGCCGGAAAATACTCTGTTTCCGGATCGACTGCCGACTGTGGCGGATGTTGCGGACCACATCGCCCATATTGTGTCAATCACCGGTATTGATTACGCGGGTATCGGCTCCGACTTTGATGGAGTCGCCGGTATTTCGGGCTGCCGTGATGTAAGCGAGATCGGGGCCATTACCGGAGAGCCGGTCCGGCGCGGCTACGGGGAAGAGGATATTGCAAAAATCCGGGGTGGAAATCCGATGCGGGTGTTCAGTGATGTCACATGCTCTGCGGAAGAATAGCCTGCCGGTTCGCTGTTGTGCTGTATGTGTATGTAATCGGGATGTTTGTTTCGGCTATGGCGGTCGTGATCTGTCCTTCACGGCAGTGTTTTTTATTGACCTGCAACCGCAGCACACCTATACTTTACACACCCCAGACAGAGTCTTGTCAGGATACCGGGTCTATTCCGTGATTATGTGTATGCTGTATGGTATAGGCATGCAGAGGGTCGGCCTGGAAGGGTAAAAGGTCGAAAAAAACAGTAAACAGGCGCAGTATGCGCCCGGCTTCTCTGTGGTGCGTTCTGATGAACAGCGTTAATCGCCGACAATATCTTTTTTTTACACTGGCCTCCATCGTTATTTATGTCCTGGGCTTTCTCCTGCTGTATTTTTTATATGGATTCGGCAGCTCAATCATTGTGTTTGTACCGGTCATCGTGATTGCCCGGGTCTATGGCTGCCGTGCCGGGATTGTTGCCGGGCTTGTGAGCACGCCCGTGAACATTTGTATGTATGAGCTCGTGGGTGAAAACTGGATTGAGCGTCTGCAGGTTACCGGACCGTTTTTTTTAGCGGGTTTGATTGCCACCACATTTACCGGCGGCATCGTCGGACGGCTGCGGGATGTGGGGTTGGTTCTCCAGAAGGTCAATCTGGAACTCAATGAGGAGGTGGCGGAACGCAAGCGGGCCGAGCATGAGCTGATGCTGCATCGCGACCATCTGGATGAACTGGTTAAGGTCAGGACCGAAGAGCTGCAGAATGCCAACCGGCAGATTCTCGACAGTGAACGCGAAGTGCGTGAATCAAAAGAGTTTCTCGAAAATGTGTTTGAAACCACCGGGGACGGAATTTTCGTCACCGATGCAAAGGGGCTTATTATACGCGCCAACCGTACCTTCTATGCGATGTCGGGATACACGGAACGTGAGTTGCAGGGAAAGCATGTGGTGGAAATAACCCCCAATCCGGCGACCGTTGGGACGGGACATCCCATGATTGAAAAATTGTTTGCCGAAGGCAATATTAAAGATTACGAATCGGAGCAAGTCAAAAAGGATGGAACCGTCTACCCCGTAGAGCTGAACATTACTATTCTGCGGGATAATCTCGGCGAGGTCATCGGGAGCGTTTGCTCCGTGCGCAACATTACGCGGCGCCGTCAGATGGAGGAAAAAAACAGGCAGCAGCAGGAGCAGTTGATTCAGGCGGCCAAGATGGCGTCGCTGGGTACCCTGGTCGCCGGCATTGCACACGAGATCAACAATCCCATCAATATGATTAAAATGCATAATACCCTTAACCAGAAAGTATGGCACGATATGAAGCCCGCCCTGAAGCAGGCGGAGGCCGGTAATCCGCAGGCGACATACGGCGGGTTGCCCTACAGCTATATCGAAGAGAAGTTCGACCAGTTGCTTACGGATGTTGATTTTGCCGCCCGGCGGGTTGAAAATATTGTTAAGGGTCTCAAGAGTTTTGCCAGAAAATCCGACACCGAGTCTAAAGAGCTTGTTGATGTTGATATCGCCATTGAAAATGCACTGAAGCTTTCCCAGACCACCATCAGTAAGGCCGGGGTTGAGCTGAAACAGGTTCGGGGAGACGGACTGCCGTCCATACTTGCCAATGCACAAAACATAGAACAGATATTCTTAAATATTATCATCAACGCCATTGAGGCTGTTCCTCATGGGGCAGGCATTATCAGCATTGCTTCCGGGTACGACCGGGAAGCGCATCTGGTCAGGGTTGAAATAGCCGATAACGGACCCGGGATTGCACCGGAGCTTAAGGATAAAATATTCGATCCTTTTTTAACAAGCAAACAGGCCGAGGGCGGAACCGGCCTGGGGCTTTCGATCGCCTATAACCTTGTGCAGCAGCATGACGGGCACATCAGTTTTGTCAGTGATCAGGATACCGGGACAACATTTATCGTGTCGTTTCCGGCTGTTGTGAATACGTAGAGGGCTGTAATATGGCATCTGTTGAAAACAGTACGGTGCGTAAAACGCCGATTATTATTGTTGATGACGACCGCAGTCTGCTTTCAATCATGGAGGCAACCCTTATCAGTGCCGGCTTTCCCGCTCCGGTGCTTGTTTCCGACAGCCGTGAGGTTATGGAAGTAATACGAAACGGCAGCTTTGCCGTTGCACTCATCGATCTGGTGATGCCTCATCTCGGCGGGATGGAATTGCTGCAGCAGATTAAAGCCGAATTTCCCCTTATGGAGTGTATCATCGTTACCGCGGTTGATGAGGTCTCTTCCGCGGTGCGGGCCGTGCAATACGGGGCCTACGACTACCTGTTGAAGCCGCTGGACAGCGAGAAACTGCCGCTGGTTTTGAACAATGCGCTTGAAAAGTACAGCCTGAAGAGAGAGGTCGCCCTTTTGCAAAAACAGCAGCGCTTTGACGACCTGCGTAATCCGCAGGCCTTTGCGCCCATGGTTGCCGCCGATGCGGCTATGGCCCGCATTTTTCACCAGGCCGAAGCGGCGGCGGAGACCGATTACAGCCTGATTATCAGCGGGGAGTCAGGGACCGGCAAGGAGGTGCTGGCGCGCATTATACACTCGCTGAGCCCGCGTGCCGGAGGGCCTTTTGTGGCGGTCAACATGGCGGCCTTCAGTCAGAACCTGTTTGAAGACAGTTTTTTCGGGCATGAGAAGGGGGCGTTTACCGGGGCATCGGCAGATAAGGCCGGACTGCTTGAAGCCGCCGAGGGCGGGACCCTTTTCCTTGATGAAATCGGTGAGCTGGCGTATGGATTACAGGCAAAATTTTTGCGGGTCATCCAGGAGCGTGAATTTATGCGGCTCGGCAGTTCCCGCGTGAAGACATTTAATGTGCGTTTTATTGCAGCCACAAACCGCAGCCTGGATGAGGCGATCAAAAAGAAGCAGTTCCGGGAGGATTTGTTTTACCGGTTGAATATGTTTCATCTGCGCATCCCGCCGCTTCGGGAACGCCGGGATGATATCCTGCCGCTGGCGGAACACTTTTTGCGACGGCATGCCGTACAAAACAGCAAGGACATCCGGTCTCTCTCGGCCGATTTCCTCGACGCCCTTGAGCGTTACGCCTTTCCCGGTAATGTCAGGGAGCTTGAAAGCATTATTGCCAAGGCGGTTCTTGCGGCCGATGGTACTGAATTGACACTGGATACGGCCCGGGACTTCTCAGGACCTTTGTTGCCGACCGCTTCCCGTCCGTCCGCTTCACACCACCGGACCCTGGCTCAGCTCGAAAAAGACCATATCCGCGCCGTGCTGGCCTCGACCGGCGGCAACCGTACCCATGCCGCCCGGATTCTTGCTATTTCGGTCAGAACCCTCCAGCGTAAAATCCGAAGCTATAGCCTTTCCTAAGTACGACATATCGACCGGCAGGTACGACAGGATGTCGCAGCCCGGACTTTGCCTGTAATTTTAAGAGGTTATTACATGTCTGCGTCCATTGTACGACATTGTGTCGTAGTCGTCCGGTCGTACCGACTGCCCGGCAAGGATAGGTCTTCATTGCTAACTATCCGTAATTTATTCATTAAAAAACAAAACGGCCCTGAAAATTGTTCTGGCACGGTTACTGTATTAATGAGTCACAGAGGACCGGGCGGTGTGCATGCCGGGTTTGGAAGATGAACCCTGTTTACAACAAACGAGTAAAGGAGGAGTTGAAATGCAAAAGGTATTCGTATCAATTATGACTATGGTTTTGGTGGTTTTTTTCATCGGGTTGCCGATGGGTTCGCACTACGCGTTTGGGGCGGTCCCCATCGATGAAAAGGTGGGTGTGCTGGTTACCGACTGGGGGACCCCGGACGGGATGGACTTCAATTACTACAGCCAGATAGGCCATCGCTCCCGGGTGGGTATTGAAGCCACGGGCGAGGATGTGCCCTGCGAAGAGGATTTTAACGGGGTGTACCCCTACCGCTCTTTTCATGGTGTCTACCCGCATGCGCTTGCGTTTGAAACGCCGGGCTGGGAGTTTATTTATGACGCTTACGGCATTTACTGGGACAACGGCGACGGTACGTACACCAGTATCCTGGATGCGACAAAGACGGTATCCGCGACGGATTTTCCAGATGGGGTGAACGCCGACCCGGCCAGCACCATCACCTTTGGGCGCGGGCGGGCGATTTACACGGTTGACTCCCGGGACGGCACCGACCATCTGGCCGATATGGTCATCATCGGAGAAAAGACCATTAGTCCGGCTACGGGTAAAGACGCTTACGTCAATTTCCCCAACGGCATTTCCGACATGGACGAGCTTGATATGGCTTCGTGGTGGCGCACGGTACGCATGCTGGACATCCCCGAGTATGCCGACGGTGCCCGTATGCACCCGTTCACCGTGCAAATGGAAGAGGAGCTGGCCGACTATTTTCATGAATATTTCGGTGAAAAGGTGGACATTCGTTTCGGCATGTATGAAGCCACGGGCGACCTGACGCGGCGGCATGAGGATGTGGCCCGGGATATGGCTGATGAGGGGTTGACGAAAATGCTGTTGACCCGTGAAACCACCGATAATAACGATTACGCCAATATTTCCATGACGCGGCACTGGGTGGACTATGAACTGTGCAGGAACGGTCTACTCGATGAGGTTGATATCAAACAGGTCAAGCAGATCGGCCGTACACCGGAATACAACACCATGGTGGGCACAATCCTGCAGCAGCACCTTGAGCGGCTTGATCCCGGTACCGACGAAGTTGCCCTGGCCTATGTGACCTACGGTAACCCCTGGCCGGGTACCAGCGCCGACCTTGACAGCGCTTTTGCGGTTTCGCATCCATGGGTCAACGATGTCTATCCTGAAAACGCTTACTACAATTACCTGAGCTTCAAGCGCTATGCCGAAGATGTTTTCGGGGATACCTATAATCTGGTATGGACCCGTCCCGGAAAGAGCGGCGATATGCGCAAAGACAATTATTATTCCTATGCCATGTTTCAATCGGAATATTATACGATTCCGGGCGAAACGGAAGCCGAGTTTATGAATGTGCGCGAAAATATTGAGCGCATGAAAGAAGACGGGCGTAAAGAGGCTATTTTTCTCCTCTCGCACTGGTATATCGACAGTATCGATAACGGACTGGCCCAGCGCGATGTGCAGAAGTTGCCGATGAATTCCTACGAAGACCTTGAAAACGACAAGTACTGGGTAGACTGGTGTGAAAGCTCAACGCCGAGTGACGAGGTTGTCTGGACCGAGGTCAGCCCTCCGAACATGCAGTGCTCAAACCCCGATGATATCCATATCGTCTATACGGAGTGTTTCGACAAGGTTGCCCAGGAAATGATTATCGGCTATGCGCAACGCATTCGCGGTGGAGTTGAGCGTTTCGGTGTCCTTCCGGACCTTGGTATTACCATTGAGGCCGAGGGGCAGATCGGTAAACTTGCAGGAGGTTCGGTTGAAATCAGCAGCGGCCCCCGGGCCGGGGCTAAGCTTTTTGTTCCGGCCGACCCGGCCCCGGCCGAACCGGAAGGGTATTATCCGGAAATGTGTTCCGTGCCTGCTGAAGCGACCGCGACAACCGGACCAACCCCGGATGAAATAGTTGTGTGTAAGGAGATAGAATACACCACCATTAACGACCCTGAAGACCCCAAGATCGGCGCCTGGTTTGATTTTACGGCCTATGCCGGGGAGCAACGTGACGTTGAGCCGGGGACGGCGCTGCCGGATATGACAACCTATCCGCGTGTCGGTCCGCGGGTGTATTTCGGTCCGTACCGTACGCTGTTCAACAACCCGGCCCGCATTACGCTGCCCTATGATCCGGATGAAGTAACGCACCCCGGTGCCGTGCGCCCGTATGTTTTTAATGACTTGACCAGGGGCTGGGATCCGGTATATCCTGTTCCGGCAGGGGGAGGCCTGGCCATTGATACCGAAAATCACACTGTTTCCTTCGACGTACAGGTGCTGGGTATTTATACGTTGGCCGAAACAGATGATCCGACACTGATCACCCTGGCATCTTTCAGCGCGAAAGCGGTTGGGCCTTATGCGGTGCTGAAATGGACGACATCAAGCGAGATCGACAATGCCGGCTTTAATATGTACCGGTCACAAAGCGCCGACGGCCCCTTTGAGAAAGTGAATACGACTTTAATACCAGCACGGGGAAACTCCGTTTCCGGTGCGCGCTATCGTTTAGTGGACTGGGGACGTTCATGGGGGGAGCAGAACTACTATCTCCTGGAAGACGTTGACCTGAACGGTACCGCAACCAGGCATGGGCCCGTAAAAGCCGAGCCGGGTTTGTGGTCGACTCTTTTCAACTGGTAACCGGATTTGAACAGGACGCAGAGAAGCAGGGGCATAGGGCCCCTGCTTTTTTGTATTTGTAATTATAGCAAAAAGGAGGGAGGGCAATGAGGTTCAGTATTTTTATTAAAAGCGGCTTTATTATTCTTTTCACCGTTATGAGTATGTGCCCGCAGGCAACGGGACAGACACCGATTGAGGACCGGGTGGCCGTGCTGATAACCGCCTGGGGTCAACCGACACGATATGTTTTTGAGTATTCCTGGGATAATCATTACTGGGCGCGGGTAGGGGACACCACGGAGTATGTCGGTGAGCCGTGCAAGATCGGGCATGTGGGAGCTTTCGACAACAGCAGCGGCGAGTCGCAGATATCGCATCTGGGCATTATGCCCTGGGGACTCAACCATGAGTGGCCGGGAATGGAATATACCTATGACCGGGGTGGTTTTTATTATCTTGATGAGGAGTCGGGCACGTATGTGAGCATTCACCCCGATGAGCCTGCGCTTGCTGTTGATGCAGTAGACCTGAACCAGGTTACTGTTACACCGGCCGATGAGGTCGTTGATTTCATGACGGGCGCACTGCAGTTTCCGCCGGACCCGCGAACGGGAGAGAACCTGATGGACGGGTGGTACAAAATCGAAACGATCTCGTTCGACAATGTTTTTGCCAACGGGCTGGGGGATATGTATGAGCTCAATAACATGCTGTTTATGTACTATTACAAAATTATGGGCTTGCAGACCGAACCGTGGACCGCTGCCGATGCGGATACGATCCACCTTTTTTACGAAGATAAAATGGCGGTAACCATTGCGCAACTCGAAACCGCTTTCGGCGACCAAATTGATGTGCGGGACGGCTACTATACGGCCGTGCCGGGATATACCGAACATGAAATCGATGTGGCGGAAGATTTTGCCCGTGAGGGCTACCGTAAAATGCTGGCTTCGCGTGAAACCACGGACAACAATCACTACGCCAATAATTTCATCACCGGCAATTATATCAAGGAAAAACTGTGTGAGGTCGGTACGCTTGATGAGACCGAGTTTTACCAGGTGCGCCAGATCGGGCGGACGCCTGAGTTCAATGCGATGAATGTTATGCATGTCGGGCCGTATATCGAAGCCTATCCAGAGGGCAGTACCATCGCCATGATTTACGTCACCCACGGCCTTTCCTGGCCGGGTAAGGAAACCTACGGTTTCATGGGTGTCCAGCATCCCTGGTGGAAAGAGGTGATCCATGAGAACAGTTTTTTGAACTTTCTGTCATGGAAAAAGGCGCTTCAGGATGCTTTCGGCGATCGCTATAATCTGGTTTTCAGTCGCAACGGGAGCGAGTTGCTGCAGGACAGTTTTTATGCCTACGGCTATCTAACCCCGGATAAGCTCAGCGGTAAATTTTACATCATCCGCGATGCCATCCAGATGGCCAAAACGGAAGGTATCGACAAAATGGTCATTGTGCCGGCTCACTGGCACGGTGATGCCCAGGACACACAGTATATCATGCGTAAAAACAGCAATCTGCCGCTTGTATCCATGGCGGATATGAAGGCCGACCGGTTCGACCTGACCTACTGCGAGGATGCCGTGGATAATGAAACCGCCTGCAACAGCCAGGATGCAGTTGCTGAAATAACGATTACGCCCTCATTCAACAATCTGACCGATGAGTTTGCAACCGTGTACACGACGCGGTTGCGGGGCGGTATCGAGCGTTTCGGCGTGTATCCCCTTGATGAACAGTTCGGTTACTCGGAGTCACAGTTGTTTACAAAGCGCGACGGAGGTACGCTTGAAGTGAAGGACGCTGCAAGTGCCGTTGCCGGTGCAAAAATTATGGTGCCCGCCGACCCCTATCCCGATTACCCCGAGCAGTTTACCCCGGAAACAGCCATTGCATTCAACGACCCGGCAGATACGTTTGAATGTATGTGGGAAGACACGATGCTGAGTATTTCCCACCGGACCAATCCGCCGGATATGGGTGGTGTGACGGCCCTGGGGCCTGCCGTGCATTTCGGGCCGTACCGGACGTTGTTCAACCGGGATGTAACGATCACTCTTCCCTATGATGCGGCATCGGCCGGAAACAGCCCGGTGGGCGTATATGTGTATAACCATTTGACCCGGGAGTGGCAGGAAATCGACACAGCGTTCTCCGGCAACGGCAGTGTGAGCTTTGCGACCACGTACCTCGGTCTTTTTCGGGCCGGGCCGGCAGGCGGTGAAACCGCGGTTACCCCGGCATCCTTCAGTGCAAAATCGATCGGTTGGAATGTGGTTCTGAAGTGGTCGACATCCGGCGAGGATGCTACGCAAGGATTTAATCTGTACAGGTCCTCAAGCACCGCCGGACCTTTTGAGAAAGTCAATACGGTGTTGATTCCCGCCCGGGGTCGTGCCGACGGGGATGCGCATTACCGGTTTGTGGACCGCTGGGTCGGGTTGGGGACACAGTACTACTATTTCCTGGAGGAGATAGGCCGGACGGGTAAGGCCGTCAGACACGGTTTTGTAGCTGCATCCCAGGGTTTCTGGGCCGGTTTATTCCAGTAGGCGGCATATGCGGAGGGCAGGTGCTGTTTCAGCAAGGAGTATATGTGGGGCCGTGCCTTAACGCGGCAGTATGTGTGAGTGGTTTCAGGCAATACGTTTACATCTGTGTTTACCACTCACATTTGCTGCGGTCGGTTTTGTATTTTTCAGAGCCCTGTTTTACGGCCTTTAAGGTTTTCAGTCCCATCGTGATGTGACGTTCGGCATGGTTGTCGAACACTTCCTTGGCCCGCTCCTTGCTCTTGATGCCGCCCTTTTTGAGCGGCAGGTCTGAAATCAGCATAATGGCGCCGATGGGCAGGTTCATGGCATAGGCAACCGAAAAAAGAGTTGCTATTTCCATGTCGATGGCCAGGATACGGTGCTTGAGAATGTAGTCGATGAACTCGGCGTCGAACTCCCACATGCGGTAATCGGTTGTCAGCATGATGCCTGAACGGGGGTCTTCGCCGGTTTCACGGATGATTACCTCTTCGCACAGGCGGTTGATCCAGAATGTCGGCTGGGCCGGAACGTCTTGAGGAATGTAATGTTTGCTGGTGCCTTCATCGCGCACGCTGGCGGTGGGAATCAGCAGTTCTCCCACCTGTAACTGGTCGTCTATGCCGCCGCACATGCCCAGCATGAGCACGCACTCAATATGGTCGAGGAAAGAAAGGCAGTGGGTTACAATACCTGCAGACGGGGACCCGACGCCGAAGTTGATTATCGACGTGCTGCTTTCCCGGTCGTGGGCGGATGACCAGTATCCCGATTGAATCGGAGCGCCGGTGATTTCTGAAAAACGGTTGACATAGCGGGGGAAGTTGACCAGCAGGACATATCTGCCGAAATCGCTGATGCTGGAGCCGGTGTAGCGTTCAAGGGTATCGCGTGCATGGGTGTCGGGCCGGTAGCTTTGACTCATAAGCGAAATCCTTTTTTTGCAGGGTATGAAAATTACGTGCCGGCAAGCTGTGGATAGGCTTCTTTATCGCGTTCGCTCCAGATGAAATCCGCCAGTGAAATGTTCTGATCGGAACTGACATCCTTTCTGACCTGCAGCATTGAATCGATATTGTCGAGGAACAGGTCGGTCAGTTCCGGGTCCATGTGTTTGCCGCGTTCTTTGGTGATGATTTCAATTGCAACTTCAAGGGGATAGGGGTTTTTGTACGGTCGCACTGTTGTCAATGCATCGAACACGTCGACAAGGCCCACAATGCGGCCGATCAAAGGGATATCTTTGCCTGCAATTCCCCGAGGGTATCCTGTGCCGTCCCATTTTTCATGATGGGTCAATGCGGTGTCGTGTGCGACCAGGAGAATATCCGACTTTGAATTGGCAAGGATATTGGCGCCTATGGTGGTGTGTGACTTTACAACTTCAAGCTCTTCAGGGGTGAGCTTGCCCGGTTTCAAAAGGATACTGTCGGGAATGCCCATTTTCCCGATATCGTGCATGGGGGCGGCATACTGAATGGCCTCTATCATCTCATCCGGGAGGCCCAGCTTTTGTGCCAGGATTACGCTGTAACGGCTGATCCGTACCAGGTGGTCGGCCGTGTCCTCGTCTTTATACTCAGCGGCCAGGGCCAGCCGGTTGATGGTGTCCAGATAGGCGTTTTTCAGTTCTTCATGCTGCTGTTGCCGTTCAATCAGGAGAGAGCGTTCACGCAGCACCCGTTTGAGCCGGACCAGGAGCTCATCAAGGGTAACCGGTTTCTGGATGAAATCTTTTGCGCCGAGCTCAATGATTTTGTCGTAAGCAAAATCCTGTGCGTATCCCGACATGACGATAATATCGGCCCCGTCATGCTTTTCCTTGATGTTGCTCAGTAGCTCAATGCCGTCCATATCAGGCATCATGATGTCGGTAATGACGATATCGACTATTTCTCTTTTGAGCACGTCCAGTGCTTCAACGCCGCTGCCGGCGGTCAAGCATTCATATCCGACCGTCATGAGCTGATTTTTGAAAAGCAGCCGTATGGGCTCTTCGTCGTCAACAACAAGTATCCGGGCCGAGGTATCACCGTACTGAAGATGTTCGTTCATGGGAACTCCTGATAATGCGCAGGCTGCTGCATATAAAAAAGGGGTATTTGTCTCTTTGCCGCCCTTTTGGAGCAGGTCATTTATATACTATATCGGATGATCGTTAAAGTTCTATATACAATATTGGGATTATTTCTCTTTTTTCTTTTCAATCAGCTTGAGCGAAGCGGAATTAATGCAATAGCGCAAGCCGGTGGGTGCCGGACCGTCGTCGAAAACGTGGCCCAGGTGAGCGTTACACCTGCTGCACAGCACTTCAGTGCGCTTCATGAACAGGCTGTTGTCCGGGGCGGTTTTGATGTTTTCCGGCGCAACAGGCATCCAGTAGCTGGGCCAGCCTGTCCCGGAGTCGAACTTCGTATCGGACGAAAACAAGTCATTGCCGCAGCAGATACACGTGTATATGCCTTTGTCCTTCGTGTTCCAGTATCGGCCTGAAAAAGCCCGCTCGGTTCCTTTTTTACGCGTTACCCTGAATTGCTCCGGGGTGAGTTCTGCACGCCACTGTTCATCGGCTTTTTGAACAGGTTTTGACATGACATATCCTTTTTTATCCGTTGAATAGAGTTTTATTGTTCCCGCCGCACCCGGTTCGGCGGTATCCTGTGCCAGGATTTCCCCGCTGCCGCCGGACGGGATGATGATGCCGGCAAGCAGCAGAGCCAGGAATGTTTTTCGGAGACCTCGATTCATTACAAAAGTACTATTCATGCACTTTATGGAGCAGCCAGGCCATGTTTTCGCCGAGAACCTGCATGGTTTTGATTCCCTCTTCGTCGTCGGCCACGTCTCCCTCGTTCAAACCGATGCCGAGATTCCAGTAGCAGGAGCCGGGTACGATCATCCGGCTGATGAGGAAAAAATGGTTCAGGGAGTCAAACACATGTATGGCTCCGGCGCGGCGTACCGCCACTACGGCGGCCCCCACTTTGCGCCGAAGCAGGTCGCCGTTGGCTTTGGCAACAAATCCGGCCCGGTCGATAAGGGCCTTCATTTCAGCGGTTACGTCGGTAAAGTATGTGGGAGACCCCAGTATTATGCCGTCGGCCGCAACCATCTTATCGATACATTCGTTGACGATATCCTTTGTGATGCTACAGTGTTTGTCCTGTTTCTCAAAACATTTGCGGCATGCTATGCAGCCCCGGATTGTTTTGCCGGACAGGTTGATGCATTCCGTTTCAATACCCGCTTTACCGAGTTCTTCAAAAACGGACCTGATGAGCATTGAGGTATTTCCGTTTTTCCGGGGGCTTCCGTTGATTGCCACTACTTTCATGTTTGTCACCTTTCCGTATTTAGTTCATAACTCAGGATTCGCCGGTTTTCAACCGTATCCTGTATATTTACACAGGTTATATGGTGCCCCGTAAATAGCCCTTTCGTTTCTTTTCGGGAAAGCGTTCTATGGCGTAGCGCAGCATTGTGCGGGGCATGGTATGGTAATGTTGTTTCAGGAAATCCTCTTCCGCTGGCAGGTCGCGCTTACCCACTTCGCGCAGCATCCAGCCTACGGCTTTATGTATCAAGTCGTGGGCATCGGGAAGCAACAGGACGGCAATTTTCAGGGTATCCGAAAAATCGTTCTGCCTGATAAAGTGAAATGTCGCTATGATCGCCATGCGCCGCTCCCACAGGGATTCCGATTTTGCCAGTGTGTATAATTGTTTCCTGTTTTTGTCGGCCAGATAGGCGCCGACAATATGGGGTGCTGAGATATCTACAAGATCCCAGTTGTTGATATATCGGGTGCTTCCAAGGTAAAGTTCATATATTTTTTCAGGATTATCCTTTTTTTTGAACCTGCGTATACAAATGAGCAGCGCAAGCATCCTTGCATCATGGATGGGTGAGGCCAGCAATTTTTCAAGCTCAGGAAAGGGCAGGTTTTTATATGTGCCGCTCAGCCTGCGCAGTTCCGGTACTCTAATGCCCATAAAAATATCACCTTCACCGTATTCCCCGGGCCCGGTTTTAAAAAAACGCTGTAGAATTTTTGCATGGTCAGGGTCTTTCATTTTTTTTAAAGTTTTTACAATGGTTGCCGCCGTCATTATTTTTTCCTTAAACGAAGGTTTTGTACATTGTTGTCTTTCCTGTATACCCCAAATTGTCCCATGTTGTAACGTATTAAATATAGAGTGGGAACATTAATTCCTGGAAAGGCGTTGCTTTGCGAAAATTGTAAAAAATAATAATGTCTGGTCAAAAAAAATAATTTTATATGCTATATTTTATAATTAGAACAAAAACTATGTTAATGGAGTATCCGCTGGCAAATGGGAGGTTTGGCACCACGCTTGCATCATTTAAGGGAAACATGGACACGATAAAAGCTCTGGAAGAAAAAGTTGAAAGGCTGGAGCGTACGGTCCAGGCACTTGAAGCGCAAGTTGACGATCTGGATATGTGCTATGCGATGCTGCTCAAGGTGATTGAAAGGGAGGTAGAAGCCGGAAATCTGAAGCTGGACATTGCCTGTTTTGAAAACTAGACAGGTGCCGGACAAACGCTAACAGCCTGAAAAAACACCATTATTCACTCTTCTGTCCCGGGTGCCGATTAATGGTGTGTTGCAACCGGTACGATGCCGGATGAGCCGCCTGCCTTTTTTGTAAAAGGCCTGTAGCCCGGTGTGCATTGTTTTCATCTGCATGTTCCGGGCCGGGGTCTTGTGTATTCCTTTCCCATACACTGAAGAAGGCAGATGTGTTGATTTTCGGATACTTTTTCGACAAATCAGGGCATTTTTGTCCCGGTATGGAAGAAAAGGTACATTAAAAAAACGGATACATTAAAGGAGAGTTATTGTTGTGGCCCGGCGCTTGGTGTCTGTTTCGCCCCGTGCGGCCCGGGTTTCATCGGCCCGGCGGGATGCTTCCAGGATAACGCCGATGGTGTCCATCCGGGTCAGCACCTGCCCTGCAAGGTTCAACTTCGTTTCCTTGAATTCAAAATGCCCTTTGTTCCAGAGGAACAGGTTGTAAAGGGTTTCCTCAACTTTTTCATGAACGCACTGTTCAAGATCTTTTTCTGAAATCAGATTATTTTCCACCAGAACCTTGCCGAGGGCCTGTTTCTTTTCCTTGCTGATACGCATGCATTTTTGGAGGGCTTCTTTGGAAATGAGTTCTTTTTTTCTTAAAATATATCCCAGCCGCAGGTTTTTTTCCGATCCGATGGCATAAACAATCGTGCCCTCATTGATATATATTTTGATTTCTTTTTCCAGATGCCAGACATGCAGAGCCCCCGTCTTTTTTCCGTTGCACAGCAACTGTAATATATCAGCGAGATAAAACTTGTCAATTGTACCGTTTAAGGCCATTTTTCGTCGTGCGTTATTAAAGAGTCTAATTACATTTATAATCCGGTTTGACCGGTTGTCAAATTATTGTTTGCCGGGCACAGAAGGAAACGTTCCTGTGGGTAGCCACAGCATTTATGCCTGCTCCAAATCAAGGAGTATCCGGCTGGTGGACAACTCTGTTTTTATGATGTCGGCATCCATGGCTTCGGCTTTCTGTGTAACCCCCTCGATCCACTTTCGATGCTTGTCGCGCTCATCGGAGTTCATTTTGGTGAACGGTTTCCAGTTTTCAAACCGGCCCAGTTCAACGATATCTCCCTTCACTTTTGCTTTTGCTACCTGTATGAATTGCATGGCATGCCACCCTTTCTATGTCGGTCCTACCGCTTGTACAACCCGTGCTGTACAGGAAAACCTATATGTGCCGTCCGTAGACGTCCGGTTGTTTATTTCATTCCATATACTTTTTCATACGGCCACATCACCACGCCGCCGTCCATTACCCGCACCTGTTTGAACCCGGCCGCTTTCAGCATGAGGGCTGCTTCGTAGCCGCGAATGGAAAGACGGCAAAAAATAATAATCGTTTTATCCCGGGGCAGCTCATTGATGCGGCCACGCAGGGCTCCCGAAGGAATCAGCATGGAACCGGGCAAGCGTTCTGTTTCGTACTCCTGGGGAGAGCTGACGTCGAGCAACACAATGTCATCGCCGTTGTGGATCAAATGATGGGCTTCAATAGGACTGATGCTTTCAAAGACGCCTGCCAGCTTATTGCGGGCGATGTTGGCGCCGGTAATAAGGTTATCCATGGCAAGGGAGTAGGGTGGTGCGTACCCTAAATCGAGATTGGCAACCTGATCGATGGTCATGCCGGCGGCTATTGCCGTGGCGGCAATGTCGATCCGTTTTGCTCCCTGGCCGGGACCGGCCGCCTGCACGCCCAAGAGCCTGCGCGTGGTGCGGTCGACAACCAGCTTCAGCATGAGGATAAGGGCATTGGGCATAAAATGTTCACGGTCGGGGGACCCGGTCAGTACGGTTACCGGATCGAATCCGGACTGGCGGGCCTCGGTTTCAGTAAGGCCGGTTCTGGCAACGCAGTAATCAAATACCTTGCATACCGTGGTCCCCAGAACGCCGGGGAACGTCTCGTCGCCTTCGCAGATGTTTATTGCGGCAACCCGGCCCTGCTTGTTGGCGGTTGAGCCCAGGGGAACATAGACCGGTTTTTTTGTAATGATGTCGACATTTTCAACACAGTCACCGGCCGCATAAATATCGGGATCCGATGTGCGCATGTGCCGGTCGACGCTGATGGCCTGGGTGGTACCGATTTTCAGGCCGGCGTTTCTGGCCAAGGTGACCTCGGGCCGGACGCCGACGGCCAGGATGACCATGTCTGCGGGTAACGGCCCATCGTCGGTAACCACGCTTTCAACATATTCGGTCCCGGTAACGGCAAGCGCTTTGGTGGGGCACATAACGCGCACCCCTTTCGACTCCATGTGGTGGTCCACCAGCCGGGCCATTTCCCAATCCAGAATACCCAGGATTTGGTCAAGCTGTTCCACGATGGTTACCCGGCACCCGCATTCAACAAGGGCCTCCGTGGTTTCAACACCGATCAGGCCGCCGCCGATTATGACAACGTCGCGGGCTTTACCGGCGCTGACATGCGCCTTGATACCTTCGGCGTCGCGTACCCCGTGCAGGGTGAAGATGTTTTTCAAATGTGTTCCGGGAAGGTTCGGGATGATGGGTGCTGCGCCGGTTGTCAGCACCAGCTTATCGTAGTCGATCCAGCTTGTTGCACCGGTGAAAAGATTTTTTATCAGAACTTTTTTGTTCCGACGGTCGATCTCAAGGGCTTCAGTGCTGTTGAGGACGTTGACGTTTTTGACGTTCTGAAAAAAAATCGGGTCCCGAACGCACCCGAGCGGCGTTGCCATCAACTCCTTCTGCTCCTGAACAACACCGGAGATATAGTACGGCAGGCCGCACCCGGCATAGGCCAGAAACGGTTCTTTTTCGATGATGGTCACCCTGGTCTCAGGGCGCAGCCTGATTACTTTTGAGGCAACCTTGGGACCGGCCGCAACCGCGCCGATGATGACGACCTTCATGCGCCCATCATCGGCGGCGTCACGTTCAGGGGTTTCAGCTTCGGCCGCCAGTGGAACCACCACCGAAAATTCGGCGCCCCCCAGGTTTGATTGATCCACCCGGATATTGCCCCCCGCCGCATCAACCAGCGCCTTTACAAAAGCCAGCCCCAGTCCGATGCCGGGGACAGAGGTATTCTGGGCAGTTTCAGCCCGGAAGAAGGGTGCGAAAACCTTTTCGCGTTGATTCTCCGGCACACCTATTCCTGAATCCGCAATGGAGATGCAGAGCGCTTCCTCTCCGTCGACGGGTTTAACCGTTACGCTTATCTTACCGTTGTCGGGCGTGTATTTGACGGCGTTATTCAAAAGAGAGTTGAGTATCTCATCCAGTATGGATTGATCGATACGCACAAAAGCCGGCTCGATGCGTATGTCATTGGTAATCGTGATTCCCCGGGCCGATGTTTCCTGGGTGTAGCGTAGCTGTGAGCGCCTGACGACCGAAACGGCTTCAGCCGATGTCCCGAAGTCGTCTTTTCCTGTAGCGGGATGAACAATCGACAGCATTCTGCCGACGGTGTTAATGGCCTCCTCAATGCGTTTGTCGGCACGGTCAAGGAGGTCCTTCTGCTTGGGGTTCAGTTTTCCCGTGTATTCCCCCAGCAGGGTTTTTACAAGCGAGCCGGCCGCCCCGACCGGAGATTTTAACTGGTGTGCAACAAGCAGGGCAAAATGGAGCGAGTCCTGCATGTCCGATGATGCTGTTTGCTTGGGATCATTCTGCTTCATAGCGTCGTTCCAATTTCCGGTACAGTGGCATTAATGAATAGAAAAAGTATAAAGTAAGGCAGGTACCCTGTCAAGTCGGCAGCCGCTGTCCCGGTTCAGGCGTTTATCTTTCGCTATCGGCTCGCTCATGTATTCGCTTCGCACGCCTTTAAAAAATTAAGAACTTCTTTGTCGAAAGCCCGTTTGTGTTCATCGAACGCACCGTGTCCGGCCCCCTCGAGAAGTACAAGCCGTGCTCCGGGAACCAGGGAGGCCGTGTGACGCAGAATATCCCCGGGGAACAGTGTGTCGCAGGTGCCGCCGATAACAAGGGCCGGTGTTGTGATGGCTGCCAGTGCGGAGGTTCCGTCATGTTCGATTGAGGCCTGCACCGAAGCGATGAACCGTTGCGGCCAGCGTGGCTTGTGATGTATCGATGATTGGAGCAGCGGTAAAGCCCATTCGTATTTGTCTTCGGTCATGCCGGTGTGCATCAGCGAGGTAATGTGCAGATAAATCTGTTGCCAGTCACCCTGCCGGGCAAGGGTGATCCACTGCCGGAGCTGTGGCAGTCGGCCGGAGCCGATCTGCACGCCTGCTACACCCAGGACCAGTGAATTTGTGAGGTCGGGATTGGCGGCGGCAAAATGCTGAGCCACCAGACCGCCGAGAGAGAAACCCATAATGGTTGCCGGGCCGAGGCAGTTGCGTACGACCCTGGCGTAATCGGCCGCCATGCTCTCGGTTGTGAAGTTCCGTGGCATCTTCAGGCTGCGGCCAATGATGTATACCGAGTGATTGTTTTTACTGAAGCGCCTGAGCCACCTACGGCACCAGTGAGCCTCGCGTATATCTTCAAAGGTTTCCCGGATGTGGGGAAAAATTATTAAAGGATCCGGTCCGCTGCCGGTTGCGACATAGGGTAATTCGTCGAGAAACAGACCGGTGGTGATGGGAGGAGTTTTCATTGAGATGCCTGCCTTGACGGGTCAACTATAAAAAGACCATCCTGATACAACAGGATGGTCTTTTGTGTTAACAGTTCATGCGGATGAATTGTTCAGCGTTTTTAAGGGTAAGCATTTGCCGATAAAGGTGCTGTTTTACTTCATGCTCATTTTAAAGCCGAACATTTTTTCCAGTTCTTCATCGGTCGGGCCGGTGAAATAGGGTACAATGTCCTTGGCCTGGACGCCTTTGATGGACTGGGCTTTCTTGAACATTTCTTCGTTGTACTCTTTGCCGATGTAAAAGAAACCGAAATCGAAAAAGTTGTAGACCAGGGCTATCAACTCCAGGGCCTGGTATACTTCTGCGGCATTGGAAAAAATACCTTCTGAAAGAATCATGTCCCAGAGTGCCCTTTTGGCCATGATGATACCGTAGTTGATTTCGTCAAGCGGCATGCCTTCATGATAGCGCTCGCGCCCGATGCGGGCAAAATAGGTGGTGATCTCCTCGCTGGATGCACCTTTCTCAAGCCACGTTACCAGGTTTTCAAAAAACCGCTGATTCCTTTTGCTCAGTTCGGTAACAGAAAGCTTTTTATAGGTCTTCATGTGGTCCGATTCTTTGACGCTTTTAGCCCATTGTTCACTGAGGTTTTCTGTATGCGTGCGAATAAGTTCAACAAGTTTGTTTGAAATCATGATACCTCCCGATATTCCCTAGCTGCATTACTGCGGGGCAATTGAAAATTTAAATTCTAAATCACATACATAGGTGATTTCTGAAAAAAATCCTTGTATTAAAGTGTTAAATTATAATACACTTATGAAGACATACTCAAGAAAAAACGAGTGTGTTGAGTGGAATAAACGTTTAAAAAATACTTTACTTTTACTCTATTTGTGCCACATATCTTTATTTAATATAGTATAGTTTATTTATCTTATCCGGATACCGGGGGACTCTATGCGTGAACTGTTGAAGCTTGCCGCAGTTCTTACCATTATTTGTTGCGGAGCGTCATTAGCCCTTGCGCTTGTCTACAATTATACCAAAGACCCAATTGCCCATCAGCAGTACCTAAAGAAAATGAGGGCGGTCAAGGCCGTTTTCCCCCGGAATGAGGGTGCCGGCGACCTTAAAACCGAAGAAATCCCCTTTTGCGAAGAAGGTCGGCAGGAAAAAGACTGCCGCACTCTCTACCTCATTACCAAAGACGGCTCCCTGACGGGCACCGCTTTTGAAGTGTCGGTGCCGGGATACGGCGGGCCGATTCTCATTATGCTTGGTATCACAAAAAACAGCGATGTCAGCGGTATAAAAATCATCGCTCACACGGAAACGCCCGGTCTGGGCGCAAACATCACCAAAGATTTTTTTCAGAATCAGTTTGCCGGTATGGATTTAACAGAAACAACGTTGTCGCTGGTGAAGGACGGCGGCAGCGTTGATCATGTATCGGGAGCGACCATTTCCTCGGTTGCGGTAACCCAGGCCGTTAAGGAGGGCCTGGAGTTTTACAACGATCACCGTACTGAAATAGCGTCACGAATAAAGGACTCGTAAGGCGAACTATGGGGTTTGGACAGGAGTTTACTAAAGGAATACTACGGGAGAACCCGACATTCAAGCTGGTGCTGGGTATTTGTCCCACGCTGGCCGTTACCACGTCTCTTGAAAACGGTATCGGTATGGGGCTGGCGACAATGTTCGTGCTGTTGGGCTCCAATGTTTTTATCGCCCTTTTGAGGAACTTCATACCGGACAAGGTCAGAATTCCGGCGTTTATCGTCATCATATCAACCTTTGTCACCATAGTGGACCTTGTCATGGCGGCCTATGCACCCGACCTGCATGCGGCCCTGGGTATTTTTATTCCCCTTATTGTGGTCAATTGTATTATTATGGGCCGGGCAGAGGCCTTTGCTTCAAAATCAGGTGTCTGGCCGTCCATAGCGGACGCCCTCGGCATGGGTGTCGGATTTACGCTTGCCCTGAGCATCATTTCGGTCATTCGAGAGGTGCTGGGAAATGGAACCATTCTGGGGTTCCCGGTGATGTTTGCGGACTATTCCCCGGCAGTGATCATGATTCTGCCGCCCGGTGCTTTTTTAACCATGGGCCTGCTGCTGGGACTTTTTAACTTCTGGACGCGGAGGAAGACACAGTAGTGGAACATCTGTTTATCATTTTCTTCGGTGTCGTTATCGTCAACAACGTGGTCCTGACCAAGTTTCTGGGATTGTGTCCCTTTTTCGGCGTGTCCCGGGAACTGCGGTCAGCGTTTTCCATGGGGCTGGCGGTTATTTTCGTCATGACCATCGCCTCCATCGTTACCTGGACCGTCAACCGGTACCTTCTGGTACCGTTTCAGATGGAGTTTTTGAAAACAATTGTTTTTATTCTGGTCATTGCGACCCTGGTCCAGTTTGTAGAGCTGGTTATTGCCCGGGTAAGTCCGGTTCTGCAGCGGGTGCTGGGGATCTATCTGCCGCTCATTACAACCAACTGTGCCGTGCTGGGTGTGTGCCTGATCAATATCAAAGAGGATTTCAACCTCATTGAGACGATCGTGTACGGTTTCGGCGGCGGTGTGGGTTTTATGCTGGCAATCTGCATCATGGCCGGTATTCGCGAGCGTTTGTCGCTGGCACGGGTGCCTGCAGCCATGCAGGGATTTCCCATCAGCTTTATAATCGGGTGTTTAATGGCCCTGTCGTTTTTCGGATTCCAGGGTTTTTTCAGTCATTAAAGTAGAGCAGGTATGAATACAATTACTATTGCCGTTATTCTGTTAGGTGCCGCCGGCGGGCTGGCCGGGATAGTGCTGGCCGTATCATCGCGCCTGTTCGCCGTAAAGGTCGACCCGCGGATTATGGAAATTGAAAAAATACTGCCCGGTGCCAATTGCGGGGGTTGCGGCAATCCGTCGTGTTTCACCTATGCGCAAAGCATCGTGGAAGAAGGCTCCGAGCCCAACCTCTGTGTGCTTGACCCTGGAGCGGCCGCACAAATCGGCGGTGTGCTGGGGGTTGAAGTGAGCGGCCGCGAGAAACAGGTGGCCGCCGTCAGGTGTTACGGCGGCAGCAGTTCCCAGAAAAAGTTCGAGTACGACGGACTGCCCTCATGCCGCACGGCCCAGGTGTTCAGCCAGGGGGACAGTCGGTGCCCGTACAGTTGCCTGGGATTCGGTGATTGTGTGGCGGTCTGCCCGTTCGACGCCCTTCACCGCGACGGCAGGAACACGCCGGTTGTGGACCGGGAGAAATGTACCGGTTGCGGGCAGTGTGTGGCCGAATGCCCTAAAAACCTTATTATTCGCGTGCCGATTTCCGCCCGGCCCCATATAGCCTGTAACACCTGTGAGAAAGGTAAAGTGGTCCGGCAGATTTGTCCCATCGGATGCATTACCTGCGGCATGTGTGTGAA